>DAOUUD010000140.1 GCA_030668345.1 Candidatus Cloacimonadota bacterium
GTGAAAGTATTCCCGGTGGAAATTGAAATAAATAATGTAGATGTAAAATTGAAACCAGGGATGACCGCTAACATAACAATTATCGGGGAAGAACGAAAAGATATTGTTGTTGTGCCTATTCGCTGTATCTTTTCTGATGAAGAAGGGCAGGATATTGTATATAAAGTTGTAAATGACACCATAGGAGAGAGTATCACGGTTAAAACAGGGATCAACAACTTCCAGCAGGTGGAAATTATAGAAGGTATTGCCGTTGGTGATAGTATTTCCTTTACAGAACCGAAAGATAATAAAGAAGTGGAACTGGATTTCGGAAGACACTAATTATTTCATTTTTGTATTAGATGAGTAAATGTTTTTAGTAGGGAGGATCAGAATGGGAAAAGCAAGAATTTATATGTTAATTTCATTCCTGATGATACTGGTATCATGTGTTTTGTTTGCTCAAACCCTGATCGACACTATTCCACTGATAGTTACCGAAGACACGATCATCGATGTTTACGAGAATAACGAAACAGGTGAGGTTTTCAAGGTATTTGAAAATGATTTAGGTCTCAGGATCCTGGAACAAAGACCCACAACACATATGTTAGCTCAGGCATACCAGTACGGACTTCTCTGGCAGAACGGGAAGAGATTACTTTTTGATAAAGATGAAAAATTTGTGGATTTCAAAAATAGTTATATTCTTACCGGTAAAGAATTCTGGGATAGAGATCTAAAGGATTACAAATGGAATTTTGTAAAATATACCTTATTGCAAAAATCATTATTAGCCAATGAAGATAATTTAATTATCTACAAAGCTAATGAATTTATTTTCCTGGAAAATGGAAATATAGTTACTACTAACTTCCGTGATTCATTTGGTACGGAAATTAATATCTACTCCCCTGATTTCAAATTGATAGAAACATACAATCCTTATATGATGGGTTTTACCAATGTATCAATAGCAACCAATAATAAAGTTATTATTGCTGTTGTATATCCCACCAGAGCACATCAGGATAATATGCTTAAACTGCTATTCATTAATGCTGATAGTGGTAATCTGCTTTTCGAAAAGGAACTCTATAATAATTTCAGCACCAGCAGGATCTATCCAGTCAATAATTTCTTTGTGCTGTACGGTGATGGCTGGTTCAATGCAGTGAATAATAAAGGCAGGATCATCTGGGATAGAAGCTTTGACAAACCAACCTTCGTAACTTCAGGAATGGAAAGTAAATATTTTTACGTTCTTACGAACAAAGAGCTATTCAGCCTTAAGAAAAAAAATGGAAGTACCCATTGGTCTAAAAAACTTGAATCGGTTTACAAAAGCAAACTCGATGAGGAACTTGCGGGAGTTTCCGATATTAAGATCAAACCACTTGGAATTTATTCTATATTCGATGGGGAATATGCCGGATTACTTGTTGGACAGTCGAGACAAGGGTTAAATACAAAAAAATTCATATATAATGTTGCATTGTATCTTTTTGACAAAAAAGGGGAATTGCAGAAGACGATCGAATGTTGCGAAAGAACACGTTTTGTGAAGGTTCTTCCTAATGGCAACAGTTTTAAAATTATTACGGACGACGAAATAAAAATTTATACAAAATAGATCAGATAATTCTTTTCAGAACTCCAGTTTCTATATTCACCAGGTTAAGATTGATATCAGCCTCTGCCAGCATTTCCAGAGCTAATTTGTCTTCATAAGTCTCAGCAATATAGATCGTTTTTATTTCCGAATTTATAATTAACTTAGCGCAGATCGAGCAGGGCTGGTTAGTACAATACATAGATCCTTCTGCAATGCTGGTAGCATTTATAGCTGCCTGAATAATGGCATTTTGCTCAGCATGCACTCCACGGCAAAGTTCATGTCTCTCACCTGAAGGTACTTTTTTCTGTACACGCAAGCATCCGGTCTCGGAACAATGACGTACATGCTTTGGGGCTCCATTGTAGCCTGTTGAGATTATCTGGTTTTCAATAACAATTATAGCTCCCACTTTTCTCCTGAGGCAGGTAGAACGGTTTGATACAAGAAAAGCCATATTCATAAAATACTGATGCCAGTTTGGTCTTTCGTTCATTTATTCTCCCTGTTTTTTTCTTTGGCAATTTCTGCCTGGGATTTGCGAAGATAAAAAGGTTCAAGCTCGGATATTTGGTCGAAATTGTAATCCGGAATGGAATTGCGAAGAGCTATGCTTATCAAAGTGGAAGCAAGAGGAATGTTCTGATGGGGAAGAGCCGGTACGAAATCTATCCTGCTGCTTTCAATAATTTCTCTATAGCTTTCGAGTCCGTCTCCTACTATTATTACAGGTTCTGATATTTTTTTTAGAAAATCTGCAGGGTTAATGTTCTGAGGTGATATTAATTGCTCTAAATGCGAAGAATATAATGCAGCATACACTTCTTGCATCTTAGCATCTATAAGTGGTAAGATTTGTCTACTACTTCCGAAAAGATTATAAGCAAGAAGTTCCAGCGTATTAACTGGAAGCAGGGGGATTTTATGTGCCATGCATATTCATTTGGCGGTAGCCAATCCGATCCTGATTCCCGTAAAAGAACCGGGACCGTTGGCAATGGTTACAAGATCCAGATTCTTCAGTTCTATTCTGCTTTGTTCCAATCCAAAAGCGATCTGCGGCATCAACCGTTCGGAATGTGTTATCCTGATATCGAGGTAACTGATGAAAGAAATGGAATTTTCTTTATAAATAGCAATACTGCCAGAAGTGGATGTTGTGCAAAGCGCCAGAATATTCAATCTTTACCCCATTTATTATTTAATCAAAGTACAGGTTTTTTAAAAAAATATTGAAGTCAAGAAAAAGAAAGCTGCAAATCATAGTTTTTTTATATTGCCTACTTTTACGCTTTTTTAAGATTGGGTTCATTATTTTATGGGAGTTGGCATGAGAAAGCCATTACAAAGCAGGATAGAATTTATTTCGTTCTTAGTTCTTTATTATGGATTAAAATTGCTTCCATTATGCATTATTAAATTCCTGGCAGCAGAATTGATGATTTTTGGTGGAATGGTACTTGGCATTCGCCGTAAGATAGCTGTAAATAATTTAAAGAGGGTCTATCCGGAGAAAAGCCAAAAAGAAATTAATATAATGCTTAAAAAAATGTATCGGGATTTGGGAAAAACCGGTGCTGAGATGTATTTCGCAAATTTTAATAAGTTATATAAAAAAGTAGAGTTAGAAGGATGGGAACATCTGGAAGAGGCGATACAAATGAATAAAGGAGTGATCCTTGCTTCCTGTCATACTGGTAACTGGGAACTTGCCGGCAGGTACATTAATAGCAGGCATAAACTTTCTGTAATCTATAAGAAACTTCGTAATCGTTATTTAAATGATTTCACCTACAGCTTGCGTGAAAATGACGGTTTGGTAATGATCGAAAAAAAGAAAGCCTTACGAACCGTATTGAAACTTCTTAAAGAAAATTATATCGTTACTATAATGGTAGACCAGAACGCACGAAAAGATGGAGTTTTAATAGATTTTCTGGGACATCCGGCTTCCACTTTCGTTGGAACGGCAAAAATTGCCATTAAAAATGGTACTCCCATTGTTCCTGCTATTGCCATCCGCCAACCAAATGGAGTACATAAGTTTTTCTTTGAATCGATCATATCTCCCGAAGGTTACAAAAATAATCTGGATGATATCAGAAAGCTTTCGCAAATAATATCCAAACAGATCGAAAAGTATATTTTAAAATACCCTTCCCAATGGTTCTGGGTTCATAGGCGCTGGCGGGGAAGTAAAAAAGCAAGGAAAACCAATTAAAACTTTACAAGAAGATAAAGACCGAAACTTTTACATGGGGAGTTTGTAATTGAAAAAGGTATTAATAGTTGTTTTCATAGCATGTATTTCTCTGCTGAATTCGATCGATTATTTTTCTGCTTCCGGGCAGAATGTAACGGTAAGCAGGGATTCATTGGTTTATTATCACACTAATACAGACGATCAGCATTGGTATGGCACAGATAGCTGGGCAGTTAAATTTGATTTTAATAATTACTTTAGCGGAATAGATTCTCTGGAATTCCAGGCAGAAGGTGCCAGGGTGTATATTCCGGGACAGCAAAGTAGCGATTATATGACTATTAAACTATGCAAGGATTATTGGAATCAACCTAACTTGGATCCTGATAGTGTTCTTTTCAGTTATACTCTCCAACCTGCTGCAATGAATTTTCAGGATTGGAATGATATAGATTTCTCACAGACTTTTACCGATACAATATTCTGGCTGGTAGTGGATTACCCAACCAATTCCAGCACTCAATTTATCTCTGCTTCCGCAGTAGATGGCTCTCACAGTTATTTCCTGGATAACGGATATTACTATAATATGCTGGCGAACAGTTTCGAATCGGAATTTTTGTTCAGTTTGAAAGGAAGATTCATTACAGAAGGAACAGATCTGGATCTGATAACTCTCTCCTGGGTGGGAGATATGGTACCTGCAGGACAGATTTCTCCTGTATTTATTATAAAAAATAATTCATCTGAAACAGTTCATAATGCATATATAAACATTGATCTCATCTATCCTGAAGATGAAATTGATCTTATATATATTACCACAGGAAGTGTATGTGATTCGATTTTACTGCCTGCAATTCCCCCCGATCAGACTATCGAGTACGATGTTAGCGATAGCCTTTTCTACCAGCTATTTAGAAAGTCTACACAATATGAAGTCGACGTAGAACTGGTATGTGTTTCCGATAGTTTAACGCAGAATAATTCGTACAACGATCAGTTCAATCTTTTCATTTATGATAAGAAGGTTTTTGTAGAAAATGCGGTTAAAGCGAACGATATTAGCTCTGAAAATGTATGGAATGCTCAATCTGCTATATTGCATCCCGATA
>DAOUUD010000244.1 GCA_030668345.1 Candidatus Cloacimonadota bacterium
GATTCTCCCGCTTGTGGCAGGAATTCAGCGTGATTGATCTCAATGAGCGGATTGTAGTATATGGCAAGATCGGCGATCCAGTTAACCCCTGCAGTTATCCTAAGATCAAGTGGACGCATGGCATGTCTCTTGTCAGGATCGATATCCAGGTAATTATCCATATCAAGAAGATCAAGCTGAGAACGGGTAAACAACCGCGGTTGATTTATTATGCTTAAATAGAATTCCGGCAGCAGATCAAACTTTTTATTCAGGATAAGTGAAGGATAGATCTGAGATTTATTAGATGCTCCCAGCCACAATCCTGCAGACTCCACATACGGCTGCCAACCTGAGGAGACGGAAAGCTCTCCACAAAATGAGTTACGCAGGTAATTCCCTGAAAAATTGACCAATGCAAATTGGGTTTTATGCGCTATAATTGATTTGAAATAAAAGTCGTTTTCTGCATTTGAAGTACCGTCTTCCTGGATTAGTTTATTAATACCCAAAGTAAAATTTATTTCTGTGGC
Organism: Candidatus Cloacimonadota bacterium; assembly: GCA_030668345.1. GTDB lineage: Bacteria > Cloacimonadota > Cloacimonadia > Cloacimonadales > TCS61 > JACNIV01. The sequence continues at coordinate 513 of DAOUUD010000244.1, forward strand.
ATTTTCATTGGAAAAAAGAATATTTTTATTTTGCCAGTTAAAACCGAAACCGGTTATTTCCGTTTTAGCATCATCGAACTTATAAACGTTCTGCTGGAAATTGATATTAAAGTTGGAATTCAGAACTTCGGGCTGCCAGCCAAACATGAACCTGGTGGTTTGCCAGTTCTCCTCCCAGTTCTTATAACTGAATTTAGATATTAACTTAAGGATATCATTGGCGTGATAACTTCCCTTGAAATCTCCAAAATAATGATTTCCACCTTTGAACTGGATAGCAGCCGTTCGTGGGATAAATTCCGGTTTCGGGAAAGGAATATCCTCAAAAGAAAAATAAGATTTATACTCAAAATTACTGGTGGAAACTGCGTAATATTGAGTTATATCTCTGTCCATACCGGTGGTATCGGCAGGGATGTATGTTTCTCCATAGATACGTACTTCACCCAGATCCAGAGGTGTGTTATCTGTTTCCTGAGCATACAGGCAGAAACCAAACAAAAGAGTAAGAGCGATCAATGTTTTTTTCATTGCTTACCCCCCTCTCCCAAAAGAGATTCGATCTTTTGCCGTTCCTCGCTGGAAATATCTTTTGCTATCGTTTCATAGAGCTGCTTTGCTTCTTCCATTCTGTTTGAATGAATATACCCTATACAGGCGTAGAATTCTGCTCTGTTCCTGGTTTTCACCATTTCCGGATAGAGGTATCTTACACGGAGAAGCTCAGGTATTGCCTTATCATATTGCTCCTGCTTGAATAGTGCATACCCTATTATGAACTGAGCTTTTGCTTTCACAGTTTTGAACTTGCTTTTCAATAGATCAGTCAGCTTATCTTTACCACTGTCATAATCCGCCTGATTGATCTGCCATTCCATGTAAAGAAGTTCGGCAAGCTGTTTGTTCTCCCCTTCGGCAAACTCGGTGTATTTGGCAAAGTCGTTAGAAAATAACCTGTCTTCCAACTCAAGTTCCAGTTCCAATAGAAGCAACCAGAGCTCAGTTCGCCGTGATATCATGGAAGCTTTACGCAGCTTTTCCACCGCTGCTGGTTTATCACCTTTCAAGAGATGAAGCTTTGCCCAATTCAGTAGAACTTCAGGGGCATTTTTGATTGACTGCAATTCAGCGTATACCTCTTCTGCTTTATCAAATTGTTTCAATTCAACAAAACTGAGAGCTTTCAGAAGTTTCAGTTCATTTATTTTCTGATAGCCGGGAGACAGAATTTCAAGTTCCCTACAAGTGGAAATCACATCCTGCCATTGTTCTTTTTTATATTCAAAATAAATTTTCCTGTCCAGAAGCCGTACCCGGAAATCTTTTTCATTACTCTGTTCCAGCAAATCATCCAGTATTCCCAGGAAATCAACAATTTCGTTTTGTTCGGCAGACCATCTCAATCCATTCAAAGCATTATTCAGCAATTTATCATCGGAAGTGTGTGTTAATAATTTTTCATAATAATCTGCAGCCTGAACATAATCTCCCAAGTTATAGTAAGAATCGGCAATACCAAGCAGTACAACATGATAATTTTCTCCGCTGGAAAAACTATTTTCATATTGTCTGAAGAAATCGATGGCTCGAAGATAGTCTTCTGCACTAAAAGCAGCAGTGGCAGCTTTAAAAATATACTTTTCCGGAGAAGAGGTTGTTCCCGAAAGTTTGCTGTATAATTGAGATGCCTGGTCGAAACGTTTTAACTGATATAGAGTCCAGGCCTGGCGGGAAACAGCAAGTTCGGTTTCCTGCGAATTATTTGATTTGTCTTCCGCAAACGAAAATGTTTTGAGAGCTTTATCGTAATTCCTGGCTGCAAAGTAAATATTACCTTTCAACAGGAGTTTATCAAATGCATATTTTGGCAGTTCAGGAATGTTTTCCAGAGAACTTAGCGCATCATCAAATTTGCCTTGCTCCAGGTAGATCCGAGCTATCCGTTCCCAAGTATATCCTGCATCACTTTTACCTTCCAGAGCTTGCACATAGTATTTCAATGCTGTGTTGTAACTGGATTGAAAGAAATTGATTTCACCAATATAGTAATTGCTCATACCTGTTTTATCGGAATATGGATGATTTTTCAAAACCATGTCGAACTTAGATAAAGCTTCAGTATAATCTTTACCCC
>DAOUUD010000138.1 GCA_030668345.1 Candidatus Cloacimonadota bacterium
AAAAGAAAACAAACAAACAAACTTTGGTTGGATTTGCTGCTGAATCGGAAAATATCATGGAAAATGCAAAACTGAAATTAAAAAAGAAAAAACTGGATTTCATCGCTGCTAATAACCTGAATGTTGCAGGAAAAGATGATACTGAAATAATATTGATTGGAAAAAAGATCGAAGAAAAATTGACTGGCAACAAATTCCAGGTAGCTCATAAAATATTAGACCGAATATTTAAAATAACGGAAAAGAAATGAAAAAAAAGGCAATCATAATTACCTGAGCCAATGGAAATGTAGGAGCTTATTTTGCTCATAAATTTTTGAAATCCGGTGAAAACCTAATCCTGCTGATACATAAGAACGAAAAAAGACTGCAAGACCTACAACAGAAGTTTGCTGATCATCTCAGGATCATCAAAGTTGACCTGACAGATCTGTCTTCATTACAAAACAAATTTTCCAAAGTGATAGAAGAAACAGGTTGGCAGCCGGATAGACTGATTCACACAGCCACAAAGCGCAGTCACGATTTCAAACCACTGGCAGATACCGATCCTGAACTCTGGAAACAGATCGTACTGATGAACATTGTTGGAACCTTCAATATTTTGAAATGCGTTCTTCCATGTTTTAGAAAAAATAAATATGGTAAGATCGTACTTTTTGGATCGAACGTTACCCGTATAGGTTTGCCAAAAGGTTCGGCTTATTCAGCTTCCAAAGCAGGAATTGCAAATATCGGTAGAACACTTGCAGCAGAAGAGGCAGAAAATAACATAATTATCAACACTGTTTCTCCTGGTCCCATTAAAATAGATGACAGCCAGTTTTCTGAAAGCTACCGCAAATTCAGAGAAGAATATTATAATAAAAAAATTCGTGAGATTCCTTTGAAACGCTGCGCTTCATTCGAAGATATTTTCGGTCTTTGCAGGTTTCTTCTTTCTAAAGAAAATTCATACATAACCGGCGAAGAATTTTTCATCACAGGCGGAAAAATTTGAGAAAATACCTCCTGATCTGCATACTATTACTATTGTTTCACAAGACTTATGCAAAACCAGAGATCGCAGGATATCCTTCCCTGGGATATTCTAACGAAACAGGTTTTTATGGTGGTGGCTCTGTTTACCTGCGTTATCGTCCAGCCCATTTTGATGAAACCATTCCCAAGAATGTTTTTTACATTACATCCGAATATAGTCAGAAAAAACAGTATTCCCTGAAATTCGAACCGGAAATCCGTTTGCTGAATGGATTATATACAATTTCTGGTAAATTAAAATATAAGTATTGGCCTTCCAATTTATATGGAATAGGAAATGATAACAATAAAAACGACTCTGAAAAATTCACTTCAAATGAGTTCTCATTCATCCTGAACTGGCAGTGCCGAATATCCGATAACTTGGCAATTTCACTAATGTACGATTTCAGTAAATATGAAATTGCAAAGATGGAAGAAGATGGTTTGTTGGCTGCCGGTTCGATTCCGGGTAGTGAAGGCGGTATAAATTCCGGTTTGGGCTGGCAGGTAAGTTACGATAGACGTAATAATGAGTTTTATCCTACAAAAGGTAGATTGCACAGCTTTCAGATAATGAGTTTTAATAAAACTTCTGGCAGTGATTTTGATTACTTCAACTACAACTTAGACCTGAGAGAATATTTTCCCCTTTCGGAAACTCAGGTTATTGCCCTGCAGGGATATTTTTCTTTTATCAAGGGTGATCCTCCTTTTTACCGGATGTCTTATCTGGATGATCTTATGAGGGGAGTAACTTCCAATCTTTATATTGATAAACATACAGCAATTTGTCGAGCAGAACACCGTTTCTTCCCATGGAAATATGGTTTTCGAAAAAGGTTGGGATTTGTTGTTTTCCTCGAAACAGGTCAGGTAGCTCATGAATTTAAAGAATTCGCTATTAAAAACATTAAACTGAATTATGGCTTTGGATTCCGGTTTTCATTTTTATTGGAAGACAGACTAAACCTTCGTTTTGATGTTGGTTTTGGAGAAGTAAATGGCAACATCTCCATGTCCAGCAGAGAAGTATATTGAATTAAGCAGGAGTAATTGTTGAAAAAATATATAATCTTTCTCTTTATGCTGATCTCAATTTATTTAAACGCTTTCGAGAATGGTGAGAAACTTACTTTTAAAATTAAATATGGTGTTATATCTGCTGGTGAAGCTACCCTGAAAATTAAGGAAACAACTTACAAAGATACTATCCCATGCTACTTGATAGAATCACTCTCAAAAACAAATTCATTTTTTGATAAAATTTATAAAGTACGGGATAAAATGGAATCGATCTGGGAAAAACGCAGATTGGTAACTCTTCGTTTCACTAAAAAATTGCGAGAAGGGAAGTACCGTCAGCATCGTATTCATTTTTATTACCCGGATCTGGGATTTACGATCTACACAAAATTTGGTAGAAAAACCAAAAAACCAACAGAAAAAAGGATGGAAATTCCACCGGGTACACAAGATATTTTCACCGCCTTTTATTATTTCCGATTGCAGGATTTTTCAGTGGGAGATACGCTCACGATTAATGTTACTGCCGATGGCAGGAATTATCCTGCTGATATTGTTGTACACCGCACAGAAACGATAGAGACGATATTTGGAGATAAGGAATGTTTCGTGATCGAACCCATTCTAAAGGGTGAAGCGATATTCAAACAAACTGGGAAAATATTGATCTGGCTTACAGCTGATGAACATAAAATCCCTGTAAAAATGAGCAGTAAAATTATATTTGGCAGTTTTAAGGCAATTCTAAAAAATGCAAAAAACGTTCCTTACAAAAAAAAGTAGCTACCGATACCAGCTTCCATCTGAATTGATCGCTCAATATCCAAAAGATAAAAGATCAGCTTCACGACTTCTGTATCTGAACAAAAATACCGGTGATATTTCACATCATAAATTCACTGATATTCTCGAATTATTGAAACCATCCGATGTACTTATATTAAACAGAACTAAGGTAATCCCTGCACGACTTCTTGGAAAAAAATCTACCGGTGCAAAAGTTGAAGTTTTCCTGCTGAATCAAAAAAACGACAAAACGTGGGAGTGCTTGGTGAAACCGGGTAGAAGATTAAAAGTGGGTACAGAAGTTGAATTTTCACAAGATCTTTCCGGAAAAATAATAGACCGCACAGAAGATGGTGAAAGATTAGTGGAATTCGACTGGGAAGGAGATTTCTGGGAAATCCTGGAAAAAACCGGAAAAACTCCGTTGCCACCATATATCAAAAGAGAATCTATAGAAAAAGATAAGGAAACCTATCAAACTGTTTATGCACGTGAAAGAGGATCTGTGGCAGCTCCCACAGCAGGTTTACATTTTACCCGGGAGCTTCTAAACAAACTAAAACAAAAAGGTATAGAAATTTTAGAAGTCCTTCTTCATGTGGGATTGGGAACTTTCCAAATGGTTAAAACTGAAAACATTAATGAACACAAAATGCACAGCGAATTCTGTAGGATCACACAAGAAACTGCTGAGAGAATAAACAAAGCAAAAAGCCAGGGACGAAGGATAGTAGCTGTGGGAACTACATCCACTCGAACGCTGGAAAGTTTTGCAGAAAATGGAATATTAACATCAGGTGCACACTGGACGGATATTTTCATATATCCGGGAAAGAAATTGCAGATCACCGATGGATTGATCACGAATTTTCACCTGCCGTATTCAACACTTTTAATGCTGGTTTCTGCACTTGCGGGATACCAGAATATTATGAATGCCTATAAAATTGCAGTGAATGAAAAATACAGATTTTACAGCTATGGCGATGCAATGTTAATATTATAAAAGAGTAAATAAAATGAAAGATTTTCGACATCCCCTGTTCGATGAAATATATTATTTCGATAAAATAGAAAGTACAAATTTAAAAGCAAAGAAGTTGATCAAAGATGGAACCGCTCGAGGAAATTTCCTGATAGTTTCCCGTATTCAATCCGGTGGGATCGGAAGAAATAGAAATCTCTGGTTCTCTCCCGATGGCGGCATCTGGATGACAGTTGGTTTATATGGTTTAACCGTTTCTTACAATTTCACTATCTTTACAGGAATCTGTATTCACAAAGCACTTACACTGCTCTTTCCTGAAATAATAAGCAACCTGAAGATCAAGTGGCCAAACGATATTTATCTGAATAATAAAAAACTTTGTGGCATTCTATCCAGCAACCTGCAAGCAGAAAAATACCATCTATTGGGGATCGGATTGAATTCAAATGTTTGCGAAATGCCGCTTGAATTAAATGATATTGCCATTTCTCTAAAAAAAGAATTAGACCACAACATCGATAACAAAGTTCTCGTTACAAAGATATTTGATAATTTGACCAGCTATCTGCCTGACTTTATCGAGGGGAAACTGGATATGAAATATTACAATGAATATTCACTTTTGAAAGGACGCAAAATTGAACTGGATACCGATTTCGATAAATTTAGCGGTATTGCTAAAGGCATAAATAAAAGTGGAGCTTTGCTCATAGAACTTAAACCAGGCATGATCCAACCTTTTTTTGCGGGAACGGTTATAAGCTGGAATTGACTCACAGTGAAGCAAGGAAAACAAATGGAAATTATAATCGATGAAAGATTAATAAACGTGAGCAATCCAGATCTGAATATTGTGCAGATTGCCAGAGCTAATGGGATCAATATTCCTGCACCTTGTTTTGATACTAACAGGGAATTCGGCTGCTGCAATGTTTGTGCAATTGAAATCGATGTAGCAATTCATTATGCCTGCTACACTAAACCGCAGGATGGAATGAAAATAATCTTCGATCGCGATGATTTGAATAAATTAAGACGCATGAAAATAAAAGAATACGCTTACAACAAAAAACATAATGTCAAAAAAGATTGCACCTGTTCAGAAAGTAGTTGTGGACCGGATTGCAGTTGCAGCTGATTTAATTAGATTGGATTTAATTACTTTCGACAAGATAACAGGGATAGCAGGATTATCAACACAGAGACACAGAGCCACTAAGAGCA
>DAOUUD010000088.1 GCA_030668345.1 Candidatus Cloacimonadota bacterium
ATTAAATATAATAAATAATTGGGGTATTTATGAATGAAACGGTAGTATTAGTGCCTGCAATAGAAAATGCTTTGAAGCTGAAAAGACAAAAAGAAGAGAAAAAACAAACGGAAAAAGCATTCCGTGAGAGTGAAGAAAAACTTCGAATGACAATTGACTACTCTCCCATTGGTGTTTGTACTACAGATTTGAACAGAAACATTCTTACAGTGAATTCAGCTTATTGTAAAATGCTGGGATATTCCAGAGAAGAGTTATTAAAGATGTCCTTTATGGATTTTACTCATCCGGACGACAAACAAAAAAATGCAGATCTATACAAGAAGATCGTGAAAGGAGAAATCACCTTCTTTGATATGGAAAAAAGATATATCCGCAAAGATGGAAAGACTATTTATGTTTTTTTGCGTTCTAATCTTGTAAGAGATGATCAGGATAATCCGCTTTTTGAAATTGCAGTTGTGGAAGATGTTACTGAAAGAAAAAAAGCTGAAGAAGCCTTAAAAGAAAGTGAAGAAAAATTTCGCTCTGTAGTAGAAAATTCTCATGAAGGGATTTTCATAGTTGATAACGCCTATAAATTCAGTTATGTAAATGATGAATTTTGTAAGATGATAGGATATTCACGCAAGTATCTGATTGGAGTTGATTTCCGACAGTTTCTTGAAAAAAAAAGCAAGACCATGGTTGCAGAGAGATATAAAAAGAGACAGCTTGGTGAGGAAATACCAAATCGTTATGGATTTGATATTGTTACTAATAAAGGAGAAATAAGAACTCTTGAAATCAGTGCCAATATCTTGAAAAACACAAGTGGAACTATTTCCACAGTCGGGCAGGTTTTAGATGTTACCGAGCGTAACAAAAACCTGAAAAGCCTGCAAGAACATGATGCCCTGAATAATGCACTTTTTGAATATAATCCCATTGAGACAATTGTGGTAAACAACAAAGGTGAGATCATGCAAGTGAACAAGGCAGTAAAAACCAACCGCAGCCGGCTACCGAAATCCGGTAATATAATGTACAAAGATTTTGCATCTAAATACTCTATAGATATGTTTGAAGAGTTAATGGAATGTATTAAAACTGGAAAGATAAAAGTTTTTCCCGAAATAAAATATAGAGAAGACAGATACTATAATGCTACAATAGCACCTTTTCCGCAAGGGGCAATTATTACTGCTCAGGATATTACAAAACAAAAACTGGCACAAGACGAGATAAACAGATCTTTACAGGAGAAAGAAGTTCTGCTAAATGAAATACATCATCGTGTAAAAAACAATATGCAGATCATTACCAGCTTGCTTAAACTGCAATCTCAAAACATAAAAGATAAAAGGTCTCTGGAACTATTTCAAAATAGTCAAAACAGAGTGCGTTCCATGGCCTTGATACATGAAAAATTATACAGAACCAAAGATTTTTCCAATATAGATTTTGGAGAATACATTAGAGGCCTGACAACTCATTTATTGATTTCCTACCATATTCTGCCGTCACAGATTAAAATCGATGTTAATATCAAAGATATTGTTTTTAATATAAACGTTGCCATTCCCTGCGGGCTTATTATAAATGAGTTAGTTACCAATTCTCTCAATCATGCATTTTCAAATTGCAGAGAAGGAAAGATAAAAATTACTATAACCAAGAAAGGAACTAATGGTTATTTGTTAGTAGTTAAAGATAATGGGAAAGGATTGCCACCTGAAGCGACAGAACTGGAAGATCCAACTACTCTTGGCTTGCAATTGGTTAGCTCACTGGTAAGCCAATTGAAAGGGACTTTACAATATCAATTTAAAGAAGGAGCTATTTTTTCCATAGAATTCGGAACATCAAGAAAATTAGTTTAGTAAAATATTTCTAAAAAACATAAGGAAATAAAATGTGGCTTTGGGATAGTAGAACTCATCAGTTTATAACGTCCGAAGCATTATTAAAATGCAGGTTGGCTTTCAGGAATATGATAAAACTTCATCAGGAGCTTTTCATTTTAGGTATAGAAGCACCCGACCGGATTTTCAAAGATTTCACAAATCATTATTACAATTGCACTCCAAATCAATATGGTGTGCATAGTGGGAATATTATTAATAAAATAGGAAAGGAAATTCAACTTATACAATCGATGCTGAACAACCCGGATAAGATCACTGTTCATCCCGGGATTGCACCTTTTCTTTCTGCTTTGCTGGACACACCTCTTAAGGCTTTTATCTTTGAACTTGGTGTTCTATCGCACTATGTTGCCGATCTCCATCAACCATTCCATACAGATGGGAAATACAGATTTGCAGATGAAAAGACAGTTCATAAAATCATGGAAGCAGATACACGTTTGCACTTGAATGATTTTCAAATAAAACTGGAAAGACGAAGACGAATAAAAGACCCACTAGGATATTTTACCTATCAAATTTACGAGATAAATGGATTTTATGATACTTTGATCGAGAGTTATTTCCTGCAAAAAGGAAAAGTGAAACCCGACCGTTGGCAAAATTCATTTCCTGTTATTGAGGAATGCCTTTCCTTGGCTGTACAAAACGTAGCCAATGTTTTTTTGAGTTTTGAAACAGCCACAAATATATTTCAGCATCAGTTCAGAAATTCAAAATTGAGAAAAAATGTTATAAATTTGATCGATTTAAACAAGTATTACAAACTCATAAAGTATTCTTCAGGGACGATTTCTATAAGGAGATCACATGTATGCTAAAGATATAACCAGAGAAAATATTCTTGAGGAATTCCAGAAATTACAAAGACAAAACGCTGTATTAACAAAAGAAAATGAACAATTGTTATTTGAAAAAACCAAGTGTATGAGGGTTGAGAAAAAATTCACTGAGGGTGAAAAAAAATACCGCATTCATTTTGAATCTTCCAAAGATGCTATGATGATTATTACAGCATCAACCTGTATCTTTACTGCAGGTAATCGTTCCGCAGTTGAGATGTTCAATGTAAAAGATGAGAAGGAATTAATTTCTAAAAAACCCTGGGAATTATCTCCAAAATACCAGCCAGATGGACAACTTTCTTCTGTAAAAGCCAGGGAAATGATAGAAAAAGCAATGAAAACCGGTTCGCATTTTTTTGAATGGACCCATAAAAGAATGAATGATAAAGAATTTCCTACTACTGTCCTGTTTACCAAGCTAACATCAGAGCACAAACTATTGTTAGAAGTAACTGTAAAAGATATTACTAAGCGTAAAAAGGCGGAAGAAGAATTAAAAAAACAACTGGAAGGAATGGTAAAAGAACGTACTATCAAGCTGAAACAAGAAATGATCCAACAAATAAAACCTGAAGAAAGGCTAAAATCATCCACTGTATTTTTGCATGATAATGAGACCCGTTACCGCACGATTTTCGAAACTGCAAATGTTGCTATTTGGGAAGAGGATTTTACAGAATTGAAAGCGGCTATCGACGCAGTTAAAGCACAGGGAGTGGCGGATTTTCGATCTTATCTGGAAAAGCACCCGGAATTTGTTGAGCAGGCTGTTAAATTAATAAAAATCCTGAATGTGAACAATGAGACACTCAAAATGTATAGAGCACACAGCAAGGAAGAACTGCTCGCTTCGCTCGATCGTATATTTGTTTCGGAGTCATTGCATACTTTCAAAGAAGAACTGATCGCCATAGCAGAGGGTAAAAGAACGTTCGAAGCTGAAGAGATCACTCAAAACCTGCAAGGTGAACGGGTTGATGTTCTACTCAAATTATCTATCCCGGCAAGTAAAGAGTCATTCGGTCATATTTTAATAAGTATGATGGATATAACCGAAAGAAAAAAAGCACAGGAAGAACTGATCAATCATCAGAAACATATTAAATTGATAAATAGAATATTAAGGCATGATATAGCAAATAACTTTGCAGTCATTCAAAGTGCATTGAATATTTATAAGCAAAATCATGAAAATCAAATGCTTGAAGAAGCAGATAAACAAATTCAAAAAGGCTCTTTGTTAATCCGTAGAATGAAACAATTGGAAGAGTTCTTAAACTCCGATAAAACATTAAAAGTAAGAGATTCAAACAGTATTATAAATAGAATTGCCTTAAGCTATCCTGCTTTGAAAATTAACATTATCGGTAAAGCAAAAGTCCTGGCTAACGATGCTATCGATTCTGTTTTTGATAATTTATTTAACAATGCTTTGATACATGCAGAAGCAGATGTGATCGATATTTCAATAAATAAACACAAAAATTCTTGTATTATTCGTGTGGCAGATAATGGAAAAGGAATACCAGATAAGATTAAAGATAAGGTATTTTACGAGAGTTTTAAATACGGTGAAAAAGGACACACCGGTCTGGGACTCTATATTGCAAAAAAAACAATTGAAAGCTTTAATGGATCGATTCGAGTAGAAAATAATGAACCAAAGGGAACAGTATTTATTATAACCCTGCAATTAGTGCAATAAAAAAAGGAGCTCGCTCGAGCTCCTTTTTTATTTTTTAGTATCTTCTTTTTTCTTTAACACGAGCCGCTTTACCTTTTGCTTTTCTAAGATAGAAGAGCTTAGCTCTGCGTACACGTCCAAATCTTACTACTTCAATCTTCTGGATATTAGGAGAATGAAGCGGGAAAATTCGTTCAACACCCACACCGTCACTTACTTTGCGAACGGTAAAGGTTTTGGAAATCTGTGCTCCATGTTTCTGGATAACAATTCCCTGGAATATCTGAATTCTTTCTTTCGAACTTTCTTTGATCTTATAATGAACCTTAATGGTGTCACCAACTCTGAACTCAGGAAGATCAGTCCTCAGTTGTTCTTTTCCGATTTCATGAACAATGTCCATAGAACCTCCTTTATTTTTCGGAAGTGATCCTGTCTAAAACAATAGCTACAGCGCTTCGTACTGAGAGATGATTATAATTTCTATTCCCATGGATGGGCTTCAGAACGAAATCAGCTTTTTCATGAACATCTCTCGTTAACCCGTTTCCCGTTCCAAATAACAGTAATACAGGTTTTTCCAATTTTACAAATTCATCATAGCTCAATTGGTTCTTTAATTCCATAGCAGTTGTTGTAACAGTAAGACAGTCTCCTCCCTGTGAATTTATCATTTCCTTTGCAGTTTCAATATCTTTTGCATATTCAATTATCGATAAAGCATTTACTCTATCTTTGTTATAACAATTTGCAATATCACTTTGCCAGAATTTCAGGATTTTTTCCAACAATTCTTTCTGGGTAGGTAGGGGAGTAATTACAAAGAATTTCTTAACGCCGAAGGTATAACAGCTTCTCGATATATCGTGAATATCAAGATTGGTGATAGAAGTTGTTACAACTTCTCCGAATTTATTATAAACCGGATGATGCACCAATCCTGTATAAAGTTCATTTATCATCTTTCAATAGATCCGGACGGTTTCTCAGGGTGATTTCCAAAGCTTTCTGCTGACGCCATTCATCTATTTTTTTATGATTTCCGGAAAGAAGAACTTCGGGTACTTTCATACCTTTGAATTCGGGTGGTCTGGTATAATGAGGACATCCAAGAATGCCATTTTGATGTGAATCGGTCATTGCAGAATCGATATCTCCCAGTACTCCTTCCTGGAGCCGGGCAATAGCATCGATCATTGCCATGGCTGGTATTTCACCACCGGAAAGAACATAGTCGCCAATTGAAAGTTCCTCAGTAACGAATTTGTCTCGAATTCTCTGATCGATCTCTTTGTAATGTCCGCAAAGCAAGATCAGGTTTTCCATTTTACTGTATTCAGTTACGATCTTCTGGGTAAGAAGTTTACCCTGCGGAGTAAAATAAATCACAGGAATATCTCGATTTTTTTTTACACTTAAGATTGCTTCATACAGAGGTTCCGGTTTCATTACCATGCCAGCACCACCACCATAAGGAGTGTCATCCACCGTGTGGTGTTTATCATGAGTAAAATCACGAATGTTTGTTAGATTCACCGATAACGCTTTTTCTCTGATGGCAATTCCGAGCATACTTTCTTGAAGGAAGTTTTCAAATATCTTTGGAAAAAGTGTAAGAACTTCGATGTTCATAAATTCATTAATCCTTTGATATTCTTTGTATATATTTCGTTGCCTTCGATCTGTTCCACATAATAATCCACCACAGGTATCATGATCTCATTACCGTTTATTAATTCCACAATTAGAATATTCTGTGCATTATTAAAGAAGGTTTCCTTCACCTTCCCGATGATACTATCTGCAAAATGAACTTTCATACCAGTATAATTTGAAATATCATGTTCATCCAAAAGCATTGTAATATCTTCCTGGGGTAACATGACCAGTACTTTGCCATCTTCTGCTGCGTCGCGGGCAATTTCCAGATCATCGATCTTCAGCATTTTATCGTTAAGATTATCTTCTATTTTCACATATTTCACACTATGATCTGTAAAGAACAAAAAAACATCTTGTAGGGAAAATGATTGAAAAATCTTATTCGGTTTGAAAGAAATATATCCATCACTATCGACGAATTTACCAAGCTTTCCTATCGCAATAAGATCAGAGATCTCCATTTATTCGATTATCTCTAAAACCGCTCTTTTCCCCTGTCTGGCTGAAACAGCATTAAGAATAGTTCTGATAGCACCGGCAGTTCTGCCGCGCTTACCAATAACTTTTCCAATATCGCTTTTAGCAGCTCTCAATTCATAAATGGTAATCTTGTCTCCAACCACCTCAGTAATATCAATTGAGGAAGGATCATCAACTAGAGCTTTAACAATAAATTCAATGAGTTCTTTCATTTTCAACTCCTACTTCCTAGGCTTTTTCAGGTTTAATTTCTTTCTTTTCGATTACCTTTTTTTTCTCTACCTTCTTCTCGATAGTTTTCTTTTTAGCTTTTATAGCTGGTTTTACAGCTGGTTTTACAGCTGGTTTTGCAACTGGTTTTGCAACTGGTTTTGCAACTGGTTTTGCAACTGGTTTTGCAACTGGTTTTGCAACTGGTTTTGCAACTGGTTTTGCAACTGGTTTTGCAACTGG
>DAOUUD010000195.1 GCA_030668345.1 Candidatus Cloacimonadota bacterium
GCAGATGATATTGTTTTTTCTCCGAAGGTAGAATTGTCTAATTATCCCAATCCGTTCAATCCCGAAACGACAATTTATTTTACCGCAGAGAACGCTGAGATCGCTGAGCTTATAATTTATAATCTGAAAGGGCAGAAAATTAGAAAATATTCAATATTCAATAATCAATCTTCAATTATCTGGAACGGAACCGATGAAAATAATCAACCGGTCTCAACAGGGATCTATTTCTATAAATTAATATCCGGAGAATATTCTAAAACAAAAAAGATGCTGCTACTCAAATAAATTTATGAAACTTGAGTTGTTTTAAGTTCACTCCAAAAAGTCTGATTTCATAAAATAGAAACCGTTAAAACGGTTAGTGTCCTTTTCTTATTTCATTAACCACCAGCTTAAGCTGGCGGTTAATTAGATTTTTTGTAATATTTTCGAAAAAATAAAATAATATCTCTTTTTAGAGTAAACTCAATATTCAACTTAACACAAAATCTTTCAGACTTGTGTCAAGTCTCACAGTCAAGTTTCAAAACGTTTCGACTCGTCATTCTTTACGAGTCGATACTCAGATCAGGTTCTTCGAACAAATTTTCCCCAGCCGGGTTTTTGCAATAAACCGTACTGGCTATCAAATACAACTTTTCCCCGCACAATTGTTTTATTAACTGAGCAGTTGAAAGTATTACCGTCAAAGGGAGAATATTTTCCCAGAGAATGCAGTTTTTTTTCATCAACAGTAATTTTTTTTTTCAAGTCTATAACCGTGAAATCTGCATCAGTACCAATCTGCAAACTGCCTTTATTGGGATATAAACCATATCTTTTAGCCTGGTTTTCGGAAGTAAGTTTGATCATGGTTGTTAGCGGAACTTTCTCTTTAAGGTAAAATTCTGAGAAAAGGTAAGGGATCATTAGCTCTATGGCGGGAATTCCGCTGTAAACTTTGGAAAAATCATTCAGTTCCTTTTCTGTTTTCCAGTCACATCCGGCATGGTCGGTAGTTATGAAATCTACAGAATCTTTTTTCAGGCAGGAACGAAGGAATTGTTTGTCTTCTTTAAATTTTACAGGAGGAGTAGTTTTTAATCTACCTTTCAATTCAGGAAAATCATCTGCTGTGAATTGCAGATAATGAGGACAGGTTTCAAAAGTTATGTCCATTTTCTTTTTAGCTTTCCAGATCAATTCTGCAGCTTTTCTGCTACTGATATTCACAAAATGCACGTGATTGTTTTTGGCGATTTTCAGAATTTTTTTCACAGCTGTGTATTCTGCTGCTACAGGCCGTGTGTAAATATAAGTTTCCGATTTTGCAAGCTCATCTGACGAAAATTCAGCTAAGGCGTTTTTGATTATTTCTGTATCTTCTGCATGCAAGGCATATAAAAGATCAGGAAATGTACGGAAAATATTTTCGATATCATCGTATGAAACAGCAGCAAAAGTATCCATTCCTGAAATGGTGTAAAGCTTAAAACCAACAATTCCTTCTTGCCAGAGTTCGAGTATCATTTTTTCCGAAAGCGGAAGATCATTGCTTCTTATCCCTCCCCACAGAGCAAAATCTACTACTGCCTTTTTTCCTATTATGTTTAGTTTGGCATATAAATTTTTCTTATTTGTAACCGGTGGAATAGAAGTGCAGGGCATATCAATAACTGTTGTAATACCACCATAAGCTGCGGCTGTTGTACCGCTGGTAAAATCCTCGTGATGAGTAAATCCCGGATCATTAAAATGCACGTGTGCGTCGATACAGCCCGGGATGAGGAGCTTGCCCTGTAAATTGATAATTTCGGTAACGTTAGCGTTAATGGATTCTTCCGAGATCTGCTTTATCTTTTCATCGAAGAGGATGTTCACAAGCTTTGTTTCATTATTATTTCCTGCCGATATCATTGCATTCTTTATTAATATCATAACATCCTCACTAAAGTGAAAGTCTATTTTCAAGATGATTTGTCAAATTTAAAATTGATTGAATATCATTTATACAAAAGATATTTGACAAAAAAAGCGATAAAGTAAGTTTCGTTTATGTGAACATTTAGGAATTTTTAAGTATTAATTAAATTTTTTTGATGAAAAGAGGCATTATGTTTTATAAAGATATCTTGGAAGAGTTATTGAAAAAGGAGAAGAATCCGGTTAATTCCATGTATTTGCATGAGATTGGGCTTAAGTGGAAGAATTTTGAGAAAGCGGCAACTGAAAAAAAGGGATCTAACGAGAACCTGGTAAATGCATTGAACAAGTTCATCAAAGCTATCTCAAACAGGAAATTCAAATTCAACGCAGTATCGAAAAAAGGATTCAAAGAAGAATCGGATGTGTTTTCCAACTACTTCCTGAACGATCTTGTTTCAATCCTAATGAATCGAAGGAAGATATTATCTCATCTTGGCATAAAATGGGGCTTCCAGGCGTTTAATACAAATCTCAAATTCAATCCTTTAAGTTTGTGCTCTTTAGAAAAAGATCCCAATTTTGAACAATCCCTTTCTCCGAAATTGCTGCAATTAAGCCAGGAATTCGATCTTCAATACAGGGTAAGCGGAAAGCGAAGTTTCAAAAAGTACAAAACAGTTTTTCCACTAATCGTATTTCATACATTTACCAATCTTACAGAAGTAAGCTTTATCCATACTGAGTACTATGCAAATATGGCACAAGCCACTTTCGAAAAATCTAAGACAATTATTGTTACAGAAACCCTGGAAGAAGGATTTTCACCGGATATAAAATCTTCCCAGATCGATTCTATCTGTGTTCTGCGAAAGCAATATATCTCAGGAAGTAATGATATCACCCTGGATGCAGTAGATGCTTTAGATAACAAAATAAAACAATTACTCACCGAAGAGAATGGAGTTTTAGCTGATTTTACAAAAACCGGAATTATCGAATAGGAGACATTTATGAATAATCTGGATATTTCAAAAGCAATGACTATCAAACTCAATTCCATACTTCCAGAATATAATAAATTTGAAGAAAAAATAAGAAGAGCACCGAAGCGTGAAATGAATTTAAATAAAAAGGAAATCGCTCTTGCTTTGAAAAATGCTCTTCGTTATATTCCAAATGAACTTCATGAAAAACTCGCCCCTGAATTGTTAGATGAACTTCTCACTCATGGTCATATTTACGGTTATCGTTTTCGACCTGAAGGACGCATTTACGGCAAACCGGTTAATGAATATAAAGGAAAATGCCTGGAAGGGAAAGCGTTCCAGGTGATGATAGATAATAACCTCGATTTTGAAACTGCACTCTATCCGTATGAACTGGTAACCTATGGCGAAACCGGTGCAGTCTGCCAGAATTGGATGCAGTATCTTGATATTAAAAAATATCTGGAAAATCTTACTCATGAAAATACACTCGTCTGCATGAGCGGACACCCACTGGGATTGTTCAAGTCCAGTCCACAAGC
>DAOUUD010000054.1 GCA_030668345.1 Candidatus Cloacimonadota bacterium
CAAGACTTTCTGGATTCCCTATAGTAACTTTATTTCCCCATAATATTGTATTATAGAAATCAGAATTTGAATGTTGATCAATATAAAATCCTCCCTGCCCCAGTCTTAGAGTAAGATCGGCAACGTGAGCGTGAGAAAGAATTACCATGCTCAATATGAAAATAATTATAATTAGCTTTTTCATCTTACACCTTTGCGAAACTTGACACAAGTCTAAAAGATCTTGTGTTAAGTTGAACTGCTTTCAACTTAAGTCAAGATTGTCCAGCAGTAACCGGACAACTTAACTCAAGTTTCATTTACCAATTATTTCAGCAGCAAGCACTTTTTTACTGCTTCGGTTTTACCATTAACATTTAATTTATAGAAATAAATTCCTGAACCTACTTGATTGTCATTGGAATCTTTCCCATCCCAGATTACAGAGTGCTCTCCTGCTGAAATCTGATTGCTGACAAGTTGTTTTACTTTTTGCCCTTTAATATTATAAATTGTAAGATTAACTTTGCTTTGTTCGGGAATTGAAAATGAGATTGTTGTTGTTGGGTTGAAGGGATTGGGAAAGTTTGCTAATTGGTAATCGGTTACTGGTAACTGGTCATTGGTAATTCCCACATGTGGTTCTCCCAAAGGATTTTCATAAGCTCCTATATCTGGCATTGATCCTGCAGGATCGGGACGAGGATTTCCTTCAATGTCATATTCGGGAGCATAGTATACACCAGATGGAAAAAACGGAGTTACATATAATTCGATTGTTTCTATTCCTGCTCCTATACAGGGACTGGTATCCTGTAAATGGAAATCACCTTCCTCAGGATTAATGAATGAAGGATCGGATTCAATATTGCCTTCACCCCAAAAAACTGGCCAATAGGATGAGGACACAATTCCGTATTGCCCATTCTCAATATCTGAATTATGAATACTCATTGTTGCAATACTGTATGTATTTATGTGTTGATTCAAATACACCTGTTCAGGTTCATTATCCCACAATATGCTATTTACTACTAATGTTTGATGAGAACTAGTATCATTATTGCTGCAGTAAATACCACCACCATGATTAGAAAAATTTGATGTAATGGTTGAATTCATAATAATTGTTTCAACTCCATAAACACCACCGCCTATGTATAACCCGCCACCATTATTTTCAGTTTCATTATCTCTGATCAGTACATTATCCAAAATAGTATCTGTATTTCCAATAGCTATTCCACCACCTGAATTATTTGCGATGATCGTATTTCTTATCTCAAGTTGGTCGAATTCACCAACTAAACCACATCCAGAGTTATCCGAGATTATAACATTATTCAAATACATGCTTTCGCAAACAAGACCATGAAGTCCTTCCATAGAATTGTTTTGTATCTTCACTTGAATCAACTCTACACATGCCCCAATACAGAAAATCCCGCCACCCTGTAAAGTTGTATTGTTATTTGATATTGTTACTCGTTCTAATGAAAGTGTAGATCCGGCAATTACAATCCCACCACCACCAGAATATGAAGAATTATCTTCAATTATTAAATCTTTTAATATTGGTCCAGGGGAGGCGGTATATGAATAATCTATAAAAATACCACCTCCATAGTTTGCATAGTTGTTCTTTATTACTAAATTCTCTAATATAGGCATTGTTAGTATAGAATTGGAGTCTTCAATATAAATTCCACCCCCACTATCAGTGTTATAACCATTTTGAATAGTAAAACCGCACAGAACAGATGTTGAATCTTCAACACTACATACAAAAGTAACAACACTTCCATTTTGATTGCCATCAATAATTGTCTGGGAAATATAAGTAGTATCTTGAGTTGTTAGGAATAAACTGGCAACCGTTATATTTTTCATATAGTAATAGATATTTTCATAATAAATACCCGGTGAAACCAATACAGTATCACTTTCTGTACTCATAATGATACCTTCTTGAATTGTTGGGTAATCCTCAGGAATATTTATAATTGCTGCAGATAAATTCAAAATAAATACAAAAAATAAAAAGAGTATAATATTTTTCATTATTCCTCCCATTTCTCAAAATTGCACCTAACATATATCCCCAAATAAATTATCGCTTTAGATTTCTTCAAAGTATCATCCCTCAAATTTTACGATTTATTATAATTTCAATCTCACCCGATATTTTTTTCCTGAAAAGATTATGTCAATGTTAAAAAGTGCTCGAGCTTCGTAATAATATTATTTTGTGATCAGAAACAATATCAAACAAATTAATGCACAATTTATGGAAACCAGCCACAGATAATACAATCCACCTGTCTTGCCTGCCTCTTTTTTGGTTATCTCTCTGTACTGGTTCGCATAAGAAATTATCTTAAGTCTCAGCCACAGGTAATCGATCTTTATGCCCCATTCTTTCAGTTTGCCCACCATCATCATACTGGAAACAACATAAATTACAGCGAAGAACAAAATAAGATAAAGAAAAATGAACATATACTTCCTCCTCTAACTATCATAAATTATTTAGATTTCAATACTCAATAGTTGTAAGTGCTCATTTTTTAGTCAAATAAAAAAAATATAACCTTATTAGTCTACTGCTGGTTCAGGTTTGTAACCTGAATCATACGTTAGATTTTTACAAATATAAACCGAAATATGTGGTTCAATTAACATAATTGAACCAGCAATAGTAAAATTGAGGAGCTTTGGAGAGAAAAGTTTTATCCTTTTTCAGATAGATCAAGATTTCTGCTGCGGAAACCGTAACCCATTACATCGTTAACATCGGTAAGCAGAACGAAAGCACCCGGATCTATATCTTTTACAATATCACGCAGGATGGCTACCTGCCTTCTGTTCATGGCACAAAACAGCATGTTCATCTGCTTTCCCGTATAACCGCCTTCTACTTTGATAAAAGTAACACCACGCATTATTTTATCGTAGATCTTTTCTTTTATTTCTTCCGTTCTTTCTGAGATCACATATACGCCTTTCACGTAAGGAAGACCTTCACTGGCCAGGTCGGTCATTCTTGTAGCAATGAACAGATTAATATATCCAAGTATTACCACTTTCAAGTCTTTGAATACCAGACCTACAGTAAGAATGATCAATGTTTCTATAAGCCAGTAACCCGTTCCAATGGAAATTCCGCTTTTCTGTTTCAGGAGCGCCACCGGAATGTCTGTACCCCCTGTGGACCCTCGAAAACGGAAGATAATTCCCAGTCCCAGCCCCAGTAGTACAGAGCCAGCAACAGCCGAAAGGTATATATCCTGAGGAGCTAGCATGGCATAGAATGTTCTTCCGGCAGATTCGTAAGTATAAGGTGAAAGGTCTTTTAATAAACCAAATTTATATAAGCTTTGAAAACTTAGCAGGTCAGAGAAAATAGAAGTAGTCAACATACCGAAAACAGATCGCATGCCGAATCTTTTTCCCATGAATAAAAAGCTGAATATGAAAAGCGGAATATTGAATAAGATCATTGAAATTCCAATAGGAAAATTGAAAATGTGAAACAATATCTGGGATATACCTCCGATACCACCAGGTACTATTTTATATGGAACTAAGAACCAGGAATAAGCTATGGCAAAAAGGATAGAGCCGCCTATTATGCCTGATAACTGTATTATGTTTCTTTTCAATTTTTTATTCATTTCAACCTCCGAAGGCGCAATTTAAATTTCCTATTTTAAAGTCAATCAAAAATAGTGGATAGCAAAATGGGAAAATTATACCTTGACTTGAAAGCGGTTGAAACAAATATAAATAGGCTTTTTTAAAACTTGGAGGATGATTTGTTTAAAGTAGAATTAAAGATAGATGATGAACATTTTAAGGCGCTGGCTTTTGCCAAACCCACTAAGATAAAAACCATTATTACCAGCGAAGATATTAAGCAACATATTGTAGCTTACAAAATAGATTGCAGATACATCAGTTCGCAGGAAATTATAGATAAAGATGTAAAACTCTATTGTGTTTCCACCGATTCCACAGAAGGACAGTTGATCTATCAGGATACTTCCATCTTTATACTTTGTAAGGCATTCCACCATATCTTTTCCAATGGCAATAAATTGATAATCGAACATTCTATAGGTGATGGTGTTTACGGTGAGATATTGGGTTATGCATTTTCCGAAAAAGATGTGGAAAAACTCAGGTCTGAAATGCAGAGTATAATTAATCGTTCACTGCCCATAGTAAAGGAATCATTATCTCCCAAAGAAGCAGAAGAAAAGGCGTTGAAGCAGGGTCGGGACGACATAGTAAGAAATTTGAAATACAAGGCGATCGACTTTTATAAATGCGAAGAATATTATGATTATTTCCTGCGCCAGTTGGCAGATAATTCTTCGGTGGTCAGAAGTTTTGAAATCGTATATCATTCACCCGGACTAATTTTAAGATTTCCACGCAGCGGTGAACCAGAAGTAAAGCAGAACTTCAAGTTTCCTAAAAATCTTTTTACCATGCACCAGGAACATGACAAGTGGCTCAGCATTTTAAAAGTAAATATGGTAAGCGGTTTGAATAAAGCTATAAATGATTACAAGGTAACAGATTTGATTCAGATAGAAGAAGCACTGCATGAAAAGAAGATCGCTGATATTGCTAACCAGATAACCTGGAAAAAAGATGTAAAACTGGTTCTCATTGCCGGTCCTTCTTCTTCGGGTAAGACATCATTCGCCAAACGGCTTTCTATCCAGTTAAGAGTGAATGGTCTCTATCCGTATATTCTCAGTATGGATGATTATTTTCTTCCTCGCAGTCATACTCCCAAAAAGGAAGATGGAGAATATGATTTTGAAAATATTAGAGCACTTGACCTGGAACTTTTGAACAAAGACCTGAAAGCTTTATTGAACGGAAAAGAGATTGAACTGCCTAAATTTAATTTTACGAACGGTATGCGGGAGCAAAGTTATAGAAAACTACAACTTAAAGAAGATGAAGTTCTCATCATGGAAGGTATTCATGGACTGAACGACGAATTGACATCCTCAGTACCTTTCAATCAGAAATTGAAGATCTATGTGAGTGCTTTGAATAATCTGAACATCGATGCGCACAACAGGATTCCAACCACCGATTCACGTAAAATTAGAAGAATAATACGGGATTACAATTACCGTGGTCATACAGCCGAACAAACACTGCAGATGTGGGATTCGGTACGGGAAGGCGAAGATGCGAATATTTTCCCCTTCCAGGAAAATGCTGATTTTATGTTCAATAGCATTCTAACGTATGAACTGGGCGTACTTAAAAAATACGTAAAACCGCTGTTAAAGAGTGTCTCAGATTATTGCCCCAGCTACCTGGAAGCAAAAAGATTAATGAGACTCCTCGATCATATATTTAATATCCAGGATGATCTTGTTCCCTCTAATTCCATCTTGAGAGAGTTTATCGGCGGGAGTATTTATATTTATTAATCCAGGCGTGCAATTTCAGTAAAAAAAATTGTGGAAAGATTACTCTTCCTCTTCATCCTCTTCTCTGGGTTTTATCCTTTCGGGCATTTTCCACATAACTTCTATCTTCGAAATAATGAATTCTGTAAGAACAAAACCTGTACTGATAGTGATCATAATTACAAATGCATTTGTAAAGTAACGAACAACAAATTGTCCGATCAAGGGTTTTCCCAGAAGCAGGTGAACAGCAATGTGAACCATAGTATAACTCACTGCTGCCAGGATACTGAAAAAAAGATTACGCAAATAACGAATGCTGGAATTCCAGATCGAACGGAAGATAAGTGTAAAAACCAGGAACAATGAAAAGCTGTACAGACAAAGGAAAGTGAAGCTTCCCAATTGATTCAGCATGGTGGTTTTTTTCAGGATAAATGAGTAAATAATTGATAGTGCAAATACAACAATCAGGGTATCGATAAACTTCAAATATTTTGTGGTGAAATATACGAAAGTTCCCAGTATAGCAAAGATAGTAAATTGAAAGCCCAACTGATGGATATCCAGCATAGTATATCCCAGGAATGAGGCTACTACAACGCTAAGAAAAAGAGTTGCTGCAAGCAATATGAAAAAATGTATTATTTTGATAAAACTCATTTCTTTCTCCTTAAGCTCAATTAATGAATATCCAATGCAGATTTATATTAAACCGTAGTCCTGAAAGCTGTTCCGAAACAGGATAAGCAAACAGGCGATCAATATTCAACAAATTCACTGCATCTATTTTTATCTCGAAGCGCTTTGTAACCTGAAAAGCCAGCCAGGCATCGAGATTACTAAATTTATCTCTGAAAATACAATCAGCATTATCGCAGGTATAACTGTATTCTGATGTGTAAACATGTTCTATCCCGAGCTTGATGGCATTGTTATATTCCAGGTTTAGAATAAATTCCAATAAAGTTTGACTTTGCAGGGTTGGAAGATATTCAAACTCGGTATCACGGAAAAGAGTCCAGTTTTTCATTTTTAACTGCAATCTATTATAATGAAGATCAGCATAGCTGGTAGTTTCTGCAAAATATGTATTTTCTTCGTTCAGGTTTTCTTTTCCAGCAATAGCTTTTATTTTTAAGAAAGCAAGATCAAATACAAGTCCCGTTCCGGTTCGCTCTTCAGGTTGGAAGAAGAAAATGTTTTCAGATTTTAAAATAGAATAATCCACAACTACATTAATGCCCTGCAGCACTGTGTATTCCAATTCAGAAGCAAATAAATGATTTTCTTCATCCTGGTAGTAACCACTATTTCCAAAATTGAAGAGAGCGATTTGAGAGTGATGATCCAGCGTTAGCAGGTGGAAATCAGTATTATCAGTATTGTTCATGAAATATTCATAACAAGCTTGAATATAGTGTGTTCCCCATTCCAACTTTTTAGAGAGTATAAATTCAGAAATTTTCCTATTCAATGTATCGGTTTCTAGGTTTTCATATTTCATACCGAAATTAATATACTTATTTTCAAATAGAATTGCCGTATCTGATATTTCATCCTTTATCCTTTTACTTTCCGGTAATTCGGGAGCATTTGCCAGTTTGTTCGTGCTGATCTTCTGGTCGATCGTTGTATGATATAAATGTATCTTACCCCAATTGTGGCTGCTGAACAGATGCAGATTGAAATTGCGTGATTTTTCATTTACACCCAGCCATTGCCCTTCCTGTCCCAGGTAATCAATTTTCAAATTTATGTTCTTCAAACCTAAGATTTTTCCCTTTGTGAAAGAAACAAAAGCATGATTCATATCGTCTTCACCCAGGCACAGGAAAGATTCCGTAACCGCTACAGGAAGATCATAGTCACTTTCCGTAAATATTGTAAAACCACGTTTATATTCCGTATTGAAAAAGGGATTATAATTCTGCAGGATGTGCAGGTTGGAAATTTTGAAAGGAATTACTGTAAATCCGTTTTTGATAAATCGAATACCGGGATCGAACGGTGTTTTCAAGTGAAAATTCTCATTATATAATATAAAAGGGAATTGCAGCTTTTCCTTATTATTTTTTACATCTTCCAGGTATTGGTCCAAACTCTGTTTCAGCTCTTTCAAACTTATTCTCATTGTATCAGGAATTTCTTCGACAGGAATGTAAATGCTATCTGCTGATACTTCGATGACAGTCAATGAATCTGCTGGTATTTCCAGACTATCTTTTACAGGTTGTGAAATTTCCAGTGAATCGATCACTGTCTCGGATTCTATAATTTCATTTTGTGCCTGGCAGATAACCGGTAGCATGATAAATAAAACAAGGTAAATAATTAATACGATTTTCACTTCTTTTTTTGTTATCATATCCAACCCTTTTCTTTATACCATTGGTAAGTTGTTTTTAGTTTATCCAGCATATTTCCGGAAGTTTCAAAGTTCAATATCTTTTTTGCCTTATCTCCGCTGACTATCCAATTGTCTTGCTTAAATTCTTTAATTTTTTCTCTGTTAACAATAGGCGGACGATGCGAAAAAACTGTTAGCATTTCAGAAACCACAGCAATGGAGTATAGCAGGAACTGAGGGATGTGTAAATGTAAAGCCCGGGTATTCATTACACTTTCAATATAGTGAACGAGCTGCTGTATTGAAAGCGTATCTGTTCCTCTGGCAAAAAAAGTTTCATTATATGCTTTTTCATTATTAATCGTTTTAGATATCATCTCTATAAGATCATCAACGAAGATGAAATTGTAATATTTCTTTCGGAAACCGATGAACATTGCCAGATGTTTTTTTATTAATCTGAAATATTGTAGAAAATCCTTATCACCGGGACCAAAAACAGATACCGGGCGAATAATAGTCCAGGGTTTTTCTGCTTTTTCGTTGATCAGGTTCTCTGCCAGGAGTTTGCTTCTTCCGTACATGGTTACAGGGTGGCATTCGTCAGATTCCAGCTTAGGCGTGCTTTTGTCCGCTGCCGGTCCTGCCGCAGCCTGACTGCTTATAAAAATGAATTGCTTCAATGAAGTAGTTTGATTGTAAATTTCTATCAGTTTTTCTGTAAGGTCAATATTGATTTTCTTGAATTGCTGCCAGTTTTTTGCCCGGGTTAAAGCTGCAGTATGAATTAGAACATCTTGTCCACGCAATAGTTTCATAATTACTACGGTATTATTATAATCTATGTATTTTATTTCGATATTCTCAGGTAGTAAACTTACATTGGAACCGTGTCTCACCAGGCATGTAACTTTATAATTCTCTTTTAACTTATTAGCCAGTGCACTGCCCACAAAACCATTTGATCCCGTTATTATCATTTTTTGCATAGAAGTAACTTCAGAGAAACACATAAAATGGTCAAATATTTTGTGAAATTATGGAATTATTCTTAATCGAGTATCACAATTAATATTAATTAATCGTTACTATTTAAATGCAATGAGTAATGTTAAAACTTGACGACAAACTGTGAAATAATAATTTTCGCCGTATTGAAATAGTGATTGAGGTTCGATGTTGGTGAATAAAATGAATATTATTCTTATCGGGATTCAAGGGAGTGGTAAAGGAACTCAGGCAAAATTACTTAATGAAAAATATGGATGGGAACATATTACCACCGGTGATCTTTTCCGAAGAAATATAGAAGCTGCTACCGAACTGGGATTAGCGGCTAAAAAGTTCATAGATAAAGGTGAACTTGTTCCCGATAAATATGTATTTTTAATTGTAAAGGATGCATTGGATAAAGCTGTAGATGGTTTTATATTGGACGGCTTTCCCAGAAATATGGAACAGGTTCGTTTTCTACAGGAGAATTTTAGTATTCAACGGGTTGTGTTACTCGAACTACCCGATAACAAAGCTGTGGAAAGATTGATAGCTCGGCGAAACTGTGCTGTATGTAAAAGAGATTATAATATACTTTTTAAAAAACCGCAGCGAGAGGGAATTTGTGATGTTTGTGGTGGTGCATTGGTGATAAGAGATGATGATACCGAAGAGGCTATCAGAAAAAGGATAGAAAAATTCCATAATGAAACAAATCGGGTTATTGAATATTATGCAGAAAAGGGGCTTTTAAGCA
>DAOUUD010000003.1 GCA_030668345.1 Candidatus Cloacimonadota bacterium
AAAAGGGAGATCAAATGGAATTATAATAACTCTTTTTTCCTGTCCTTTTTCAATTTTTCAACGATTTTCTTCACATCTTCGGAACGGTCTTTACTGGCAATGAGAAGCGCATCACCACTATCAATCACCACCAGGTTCTCCACCCCGATGAGTGCAACAAATTTATTAGAATTTACGTAGTTATTTTTACTTTTAATTATTTTATTTTTACATTTAAGAACGTTATTATTTTCATCTTTGGGGGAAACATCGTAAAGTGCTTTCCAACTACCCACATCACTCCAACCGTAATCTACCGGGATCACAACGCGCTTTTCTGCTTTTTCCATTATCCCAATATCGACGGGAACTTTTGGCATTTGAATATATTCTTCGGCAATATCAGCAGATAATCCTTCCGTATTCCATTTTGTGTTTATTTTTTCTAGAATCTGTGTAACCTTTGGAAGATAATCCTGGTAAGCTTTCAGGATGGTTTCGATCCTCCACATGAACATACCGCTGTTCCAGAAGAAATTTCCTGCATTCAGAAAGGTTTTAGCTGTTTCTATATCAGGTTTTTCCTTAAACTGTTTCACGTAAAACATTCCTTTCTCTATTTCTCTACCAGCTTCAATGTAGCCATAGCCTGTTGCTGGATAGTCTGGTTTTATTCCGAATGTTACCAGGTTATCTTGTTCTGCTGATATTTCACCAACATCCAGAGAAGCCAGAAAATCGTCTCTGTGGGCAATTAAATGGTCAGCCGGCAATACTATCATTTTTTCCGATTTACTGTATTTACGAGCAAGATATTGAGCGCTGAGAGCAATACAGGGCGCGGTGTTCATCCCGAAAGGTTCGATGATGATATTTTCAGCGGGAAGTTGAGGTAGATGCTTTTTTGTAAGTTCTACCTGAGATCGTGCTGTAACGATAAAAATATCTTCTATCTTAATTTTAGGAAGCAATCTTTCCACAGTCATTTGCAGCATAGATTTATCGGATATGATTTTTAAAAACTGCTTTGGATTGGATTCTCTACTGAGTGGCCAGAATCTCGTTCCCACACCACCTGCCATAATAAGAGCGATCATAATTTCTCCCGATTGAAATGCTTTTTATTCAAGGTTTGAAAATCCTGTTAAAGAATCTTCCAAACCGCATTTATCTTCTATTATCTATTATATTTATGTCTTTAGGTAAAGTAATCTCAAAAATATTTTCCGGCAAGTTTTTATTAATCTTTTCGTTATAAAACTTGTAGGTTACACTATTGTCATCAACGTCAATGATAGTAAATTCGGTTATCAGGAAATTTTTAATATTTACCTTAATCTGCTGGCTGTCCGGAGTTACCAGATTGATCCTGAAACTAATGCTATCGCTTTCGATCAATTCTTTTTTGGAAACATCCCAATATTCTGAAATTAATTTCACCGGTCTCAATTCGGTTTGTATATCATTTGAAATGAGCGCCTGATGGGAAGCTGCATCATACATCGTGACAACATCTTTTTTTATAAGTAATAATTGTCCTGCAGGTTCACTGTATTTCATCAGGAAATGATCCGTGTTATAATACATTTTTCCTTCTGATTGCTTAATTATATCAAGTTCCTTCCAAAAATTTTCTTGCTGAAAATCTGCTTCGTAACTCTTTATATTAGAATAGGTTATCAATATGTCTTCATATACTGATTCTAATTGGTCATCAGCAAAAAGAGATGCCATTAGAAATAAGCAAAGCAGTGTAATTCTAATCAGGTAGGTAGCCATAGATCTTTAAATCCTCTTCTGTAGCCATTACTTCACGAGATTTGCTGCCAACATGCGGTCCTACGATTCCAGCTTGTTCCATCATATCGATAAGTCTTCCAGCTCGTGCGTAACCGATCTTGAAATGACGCTGCAGCATGGAAACCGAAGCCTGTCCTGCCGTTACCACTGCTACTGCTGCTTCAGGAAACAATTCATCATCATAATTAAATTCATCCAGAGTTGTCTGTTCGTCGGAAATAATTGTGATATCTTGTTTCGGTTTGGGTTGTGTCCTCAAATAGTCTATCACATTATGTATCTCAGAAGGCAAGATATATGCTCCGTGAATTCTGTCGGGTCCTGCCTTCCCGGGTGCTAGGAATAAACTGTCTCCCAATCCTAAAAGTTTTTCTGCTCCATTGGCATCTATGATAACGCGTGAATCTATTTTCGTGGAAACTTTAAAAGCAATACGTGAGGGAAAGTTGGCTTTGATAACACCTGTAATAACTTTAATGGAAGGACGCTGGGTTGCTAAAATTAGATGAACACCAATGGCGCGTGCCATTTGAGCCAGACGGGTGATGGGTCTTTCTACATCCCTGCCCACGGTCATCATAAGGTCGGCTAATTCATCCACAATGATTATAATATGTGGCAAAGGGGTATCTTCGAGCGATTCATCTTTTTGGCGTAGTTTAATAATCTTTTCATTGTAAGAATTCAGGTTTTTTACTTTATATTTCTGAAGAAGTTCATATCTATGTTCCATTTCGACAACACCCCAATTAAGGGCAATGAGAGCATCTTCGTTATTTGTAACTACTTCCTGAATAAGATGTGGAATACCCTCATATCCGGAAAGCTCGATGCGTTTGGGATCGATGAGAATAAAGCGAACCTCATCGGGTGTTGCTCTAAAAAGAATACTGTTTATTATGGTATTTACACAAACACTCTTTCCGGAGCCGGTTGCTCCAGCGATTAGCAGATGTGGCATTGTAGCCAGATCGGCAACCATCGATTTACCAGAAATATCTTTTCCCAGCCCAAAAGCCAACTTACTTTTCATTCCTTTTATTTCATCGGAAAGCAAAATATCTTTCAGGAAAATGGTATCCCGGTTTACATTGGGAATTTCAATACCGACGAGCCCCCTACCGGGAATAGGCGCCTGCACCCTGATACTTGTTGCTTTGATAGCCAAAGCCAGGTCATCTGCCAGAGCATGAAATTTATTAACTTTTATACCTGCAGCGGGTTTAACTTCGTATTGAGTAATAATGGGACCGATGTTCACATTCATTACTTCTGCATCCACATTGAATTCCGCAAGCTTTTGAATAAGGATATTGCTTACCTCACGAATATTAGCTTCTATATTTTCGCGGTCTCTTTTTGTAGGTTGTGTGCTGGTAAGGAAATCTTCAATTTCCGGAATAATATACTCCCGTGGAGTATCGGTTACTAGCTCTTTATCCTGAGTTAGTTTAGGTTTGATTATTTTCGGTTTAGGGTTTTGTTCTTCATTTTCGTGACTAACATGATCAATAATGTTTAATTTCGATTTTTTACTCCTATCGTCATCTAATATTTTTATTTCTTTAATCTTTCTGGTCTTTGTTTTTTTCTTCCCGGGCACTGCTGGTCTTTTGAAAAATAAACTACCGATAAACCTTATCGTATTATAAAGAGCCTTATAAAACCAGACAAAGAAGTTCTTAATATTTTCCACTTCAAAAATGATGAGAATGCTGGTAATAACAACTGCAATTGATATTATAAGTGTGCCGGTACGGTCAAAGATCTTCACCATGAATTCAAAAAAATTCCAGGGGATCACCCCCACCAGCAGAATCCTGATCTTCTCATTGATAACAAGAAATTCGTTCACCTGAAAAGAAAACCTGATGAAATTGAAGAAAAATGCAAAAATAATGAAGAATAGAATCTTCTGTAAAAACTTAATTTTATCCTTTGCAAAGATCATAAAAAACCCGATGAGCGCAGTTCCCGAAAGCAAAGAGAAGCAAAAGAACTTACCGAAAATATACAGTAGCCAATAGCCAAAGAAAACACCAAATATACCGATCGGATTATTAAAATTCGGAAATTGGAGTTTGATAAATCTAAAGAAAGTGATATTGGAATTCTTCATGATCTCATAATCAAAATTCAGAATGCGCACATCACCAGAGATGGAAAATAGAAATAACACGGATAATATTAGCAAAGCTAATCCAGCGAATACATACCAAAAACTTTTTTTAACTTCGGTTTTCATGTTTTTACTCCATTTAAACGCTGAAACGGATTTTTAATACGTCACCATCTTTGACAATGTAATTTTTTCCTTCTAATCTGAATAAACCCTTTTCACGCAGAACTTTTTCGCTGCCAAGCCGTATCAGGTCTTCATAGGAAAAACACTCTGCCCGGATGAATCCTCTAGCTAAATCGGAATGAACTTTTCCGGCTGCATCTACAGCATTCTCGCCATTGACGATAGTCCAGGCTCGAATTTCATCTTTTCCTATCGTAAAAAAACTGATATAGCCAAGAAGTTCGTAAGAGAGTTTTGTAAGTCTGACCCGTGCAGATTCTTTTATATTCATATCTGCCATGAAATCCTGCTGTTCTTCATGCATAAGTTTACTTAATTCCATTTCAAAGTTACCGGCAAATTCCATAACCTTATAATTGCTGCGAATCTTTTCTTGTAATTCTGAATTGTGTCCTAAATTCTTCTCATCTGAGTTCAGGATTATCATCATTGGTTTCTGACTTAGAAATTGAAAGCCGCGAATTGATTTTTCTTCATCAGATGGAAAATCAATATTTCTTAGTGGAATATCTTTATTTAAGCTTTCAATTGCTTTACGAACAGCTTTTTCTTCTATCATTAGTTCATTATTTTTAACACCTCTTTTCAGACTGAGTTCGATTTTTTCAAGTCTTTTTTCCGCAATGATCAAATCAGAAAGAATAAGTTCAGTATTTATTATTTCTATATCAGCAAGAGGATCTGGTTTTCCTAGAGTTTGGTCTATTATTTCATCCTTAAAGTTTCTAACTACTGCTGCCAGTGCATCTGTGGTCTTTGCCAGAGTTAAAAGAGAATTAGACAGGCTTTCTTTTCCTGCCACCCTTGATAGTCCTGCAAAATCGATATATTCTATAGTTGCATGAATGATTTTTTTAGGCTCATAGAATTCAGCAAGCTTTGAGATTCTTTCGTCTATAACTTCTACAATGCCAAGATTAGGTTCTGTTTTTTGAGTTGAGTAGCTGGAGATTTCAGCATCAAGACCGGTTAGAGCATTAAAGATAGTAGTTTTACCAGAATTTGGTAAGCCAATCAACCCGATTTTCATTATTTTTTTCTCTGTTCTTTATAATTCAGTAATGATCTGATCTCTGTCGGTTTCAACATACGCCACATTCCAGGAGGAAGTTTTCCAAGTTTCAAATTACCTATTTGAAGGCGTTTCAATTCCAATACTTCCGAACCTATTGCTTTTAACATGTATCTAATTTGTCTTTTTCTGCCTTCAAAGATGGTCATTCTAAGTATTGTAACTTCTGATGTTCTTCTTTTTACGTGAACAATAGCAGGCTGGGTTACTTTTCCTGAGATTTTAACTCCTTTTCTCAGTTGCTCCAGTTGAATTGTGTTCATATTTCCTTTTACTTTTACTTTGTATAGTTTTGGAAGTTTGTAGCGTGGATGAATTATTTTTTCACTAAAATCACCATCATTAGTAAAAAGTAATAACCCTTCAGACATGTAATCAAGACGTCCTATGGAAAATATATTGACACCGAAATCGGGAAGCAAGTCATAGACAGTGCTTCTATTGAGTTCATCTTTTTTCGTTACCACATATTTGGGGGGTTTGTTTTGCATAAGATAGATTTTCTCAGAAGTGCGTTTAAGTATTTTGTCATCAACTTCCACAACGTCTTTTTCTTCATCGACGATTGTTGAAAGATCAGTTGTGGTAATTCCATTTATCTTTATTCTACGGTTTGAGATCAATGTCTCCACACTTCGTCGTGAACCCATGTTACATTGCGCAAGGTATTTATTTAGTCTTACCATTCTTCGAGGCTTTCTTTAATTATGTAATCAAAAAGATCGTTTATTATTTTTTCCTGTGCTTCTTCCTCTGTCTTGAATTCACTAATATCTTCAGAAGAAGAATATGTTTCAGATAATTGTAGAGCATCATTTTTCAAGATGATATTATTCTTTTTCAGGTCTATAAAACTGATTTTAAATAATATCCGAACTTCATACTCTTCTACATTGGATCCAGCATAAGAAAGTATTTTATTGGAATAATCCAGTATTTCGCCTTCCAGCTGACAATCTGGTGAAATACCCACAATTTTTAATCTACCGTCATTTTCGTAATTGCTTGATAAAGAAATATGAATATTTTCTTCAAGATTGTATTGGGTTGTTTTATTCTCAAAAGGAATAATGGTGATGCTTTTCAAATGTGGATACCCGGTAGTATACACTGAATATGTGCAGGAGCACAATATTATAATAAATATAAATAACAATGATTTTTTCATATTCTTTATCAATTAAATATTTCTTTTTCTGTCAAGAAATTAGTCGTAATGCTTGACAGAAAATCTTGTATAATTCAATTAAGACAATATAAAATATTTAGCAGGAGTATAAATGACAAAAGATTATTTAACCATTAAGCAAGCAGCTAATTTCCTGAAAGTAACTGATTCAGTAATAAGAGAGATGGTAAAATCGAAATTATTTAAAGCCACCAGAAAGGGAAATGTCCATCAGATAGAAAAAGCAGAGGTTGAAGAATGGCTGGCAAATTTGAATGAAAGAGAAGTAGAACAATTAGCCCTGAAACGTTCTGTGTGTCGTTTCTCTGATTATTTTAAAGCTAAATTTATCTTTTTGGATTTCTATGCAGACAATAAATATGAAGCAATTGCCGAAATGTCAAAAAAAGCTAAAGATCTTAAAATAGTTAAGGATCACAGATGGTTATATCAGGTTGTGGTAGCAAGAGAAGAATTAGTTTCTACGGCTATTGGAAAGGGAGTGGCACTTCTTCATCCACGTCACCTGCATCCATCTAAAGTCAAAAAGCCTGCCATTATTTTTGGCCGTTCAAAGAATGATGTGGAATTCGATGCTATAGATAATCAGCCGGTAAAATTGTTCTTTATGTTGTTACTTCATAATGATGCTCAACATCTTTTCTCAATTTCGTATATTTCGAAGCTTTTAATGAATGAATCTAATCTTAAAATACTACGCAAAACCTCATCAATCGAAGAAATAGAAAAAGCTTTAACGAAAAACGTCCTGGGGTAAGGTGTGTTTCACGTGAAACATTAATCAGCGTAATATTCTTTTAACCAACTTAACGTTGAAAAATATCTGTTGGAAGCATTCCATAAAATATATCCGTCACAATCATTATCTTCGATAGCTTTGATCTGTGAAATAATATATTCCCGATTATAATTTACTTTCCAACTGTTAGCTTGAATATATGGTATGACTTTACAATTTGGTTCTGCGTATTTTATTGTTAGTTTTGTTGCTTTATATACTATAAAGTAAGGTTCATTTGATACATCTTCCCTATATCCGAAATTATCAGAAAAATGTGAGGAATATATCATAGGATGTATTGCATCTAAATGTTTAGTCATCTTTTTTATATCTTGTCCTGTAGCTGTTATATCCGATTTTCTTTGCCAAGCAACAATAGCGAAAACATCAGTTGTCAGACCTACATTATATTTCGAACAAATATCTTTTACCTGAATAATAAAATCTTCGATTATGTCAGATTTTGATCTTAAAATATAATTGCTATCCGCTTTCGCAAATAGAGAATCTTCTCTTTGAAAAGAAAAAATAGCATCAGATATACTTCCTTGTGTTGGAAATCTTATATAATCCAATTGAATTTCATCGACTCCGCTTTTTGCTATTTTCTTTAATATATTCAATAATTCTTTTTGTACTTTCGAATTTGAGGGGTCCAACCAAGAGGGTTTTCGTTTTTGGCTTTCTTTCCAATATTTTCCTGAATGCGACATTGGTCTTAAAGTTGAATCACATTCTGCAGCAAATTGATCGTGGAACATAACCACCCTGGCAACGGCTTTCATTTTTCGCTTGTGAAGCTCTTTAACCACCTTTGGAATGTTGATTATCGGTTTTATTTTTTCGTCTGTTAGGATGTCTTTTTGAGGTATTGAGAAGAAAATGTGTCCATTCATGTTTTTCAGGTCAAAAATTACCGTATTTATACCTGCTGCTTGAGCACTATCGAGTATCGAATAAAATTTTGAACTTGAAACAGTGTAAGCGGTAAGATATATTCCTCGAGTGCTATCTAACAAATTTATTTTATTTTTCTGAGATATTACTTTTTTATCAGATTCTATTTTTATCGTTGTATGTTTTATAGTGTCAACTATTGCTTTCTCCGTACTTTTACTTTCGTTTAAACTCTCTTGATCGATTTGATTTTTTTTTCCGCAGAATAAAATCAAAAAACAAAAAACCACAATTGCTATTTTTTTTATATTTTTCATATAATTTATTCGACACTATAAAAAACAAATATTCTTTTTCTTATAAATCAATTTGAACTCTCGTCAGATTCTAAGGAAATAAAAAGAAATGCCAGCACAATTAAAAGGAAATAATCAATGTCATCCACTATTTTCCCGAAAGATGAAGCCGAACCAAAGCTCTTTTCAGAGAGATTTCTGCCCTTCTGAAATCAATGTCTTTTCCAGAACTTTTTATTCTTTTCTCTGTTCGTTTTTTTGATTCCTCAGCTCTTTTATGGTTAATTTCATTCTCTTTTTCTATTGTGTCACAAATAATTACTATAATGTTATTCTCGACCGTGACGAATCCATCATGTATGGCATATTTATCAATTCTTTTTCCTTTATAAAGCTGCAGTATTCCTGGCCTGATCTTTGTTATGAAAGCCGTATGATTTAGATCTACACCAAAATCTCCATCTACACCAGGAACGATGATATGATCAAAATCATCTTGGATCTTAATTTTCGTAGGTTGAATTATTTCTAAATGTAATTTATCCATTTTTTATACTTATTTCTTCTTTTTCCTGGGACGAACATTTTTCACAAGAGATTCCGTCTTGCTGTGTCCGGTCATTGAAATACCAGAAGTAGTTTTTTTCTCTTCTTTAATTTTTATCGATCCTTTTTTAATTTTTTCCGCTTTTTCTTCAGCTGACTCAATATTTCCAACATATAAAAAAGCTTGTTCTGGCCAATCATCGCATTCGCCGTTGATAATTTCTTTAAAGCCTTCAATGGTCTCTTTAAGCGGTACATAAATGCCTGGTGTATTTAAAAATTCCTCTGCAACAAAGAATGGTTGAGAGAAGAATCGTTCAAGCTTTCTGGCTCTATTTACAATCAATTTATCGTCTTCGGAAAGCTCATCCATACCAAGAATTGCAATGATATCTTGCAGATCTTTATACTTCTGAATGATACGCTGAGTTTCTCTGGCTACAAAATAGTGTTCTTCACCTATAATCTTAGGATCAAGAATTCGACTGGTTGAATCAAGAGGATTAACTGCAGGATAAATTCCCAATTCGACTATTCTTCTATCAAGAACGGTTGTAGCATCAAGGTGAGAAAAGGTGGTTGCCGGTGCCGGGTCGGTCAAGTCGTCTGCTGGCACATATATAGCCTGAACAGAGGTGATAGAGCCGTCTTTTGTAGATGTAATTCTTTCCTGAAGCATACCCATTTCTGTTGCCAGCGTAGGCTGATAACCAACTGCCGAAGGCATTCTTCCCAACAGTGCAGAAACTTCCGAACCTGCCTGTGTGAAACGAAAGATATTATCAATAAAAAGAAGCACATCTTTTTTGGAAACATCTCGAAAATATTCTGCAATTGTAAGACCGGTTAAACCAACTCGTTGACGGGCTCCGGGAGGTTCGTTCATCTGTCCGAAAATCATAGCGGTTTTATCAATAACACCCGATTCTTTCATTTCCAACCACAGGTCATTTCCTTCACGAGTACGTTCACCCACACCAGAGAATACAGAAAAACCACCATGCTCTATAGCTATGTTCCTGATAAGTTCCTGTATAAGAATTGTTTTACCAACGCCTGCCCCACCGAAAAGGCCAATTTTTCCACCTTTGGAATATGGCTCGATTAGATCTACAACCTTGATCCCGGTTTCAAGGATTTCGTCATCTGTTGAAAGGTTTTCAAAAACCGGTGCCTGACGATGTATCGAATATCTCTGCTCAGCTTCAATAGGTCCTCCGTTATCAATTGGTTCTCCCACAACATTGATAATTCTACCAAGCACTTTCTCACCTACAGGAACGGTGATTGGTTCGGTGGTATCGATAACTTTTTCGTTTCGAACCAGACCATCAGTAGAGTCCATGGCAACGGTACGAACCTTGTTTTCTCCCAGATGCATTTGTACTTCCAAAACCAGGTCAGGATGTCCTTTCCTTGTAATTTTAAGCGCATTATAAATTGCTGGTAATTGACCTTCAGGGAAGACAACATCAACTGTTGGTCCAATCACTTGAATAACTTTTCCTTCAACCATACTTACCTCTTATAATCTAACTCAATATTTTATTGTTGAGTTGCTTCAGCTCCGGAAGCAATTTCGATGATTTCTTTGGTTATTACTGCCTGACGTGCTCGATTATAGAACAAAGTAAGATTATCGATCATATCGGCTGCATTATCGGTGGCAGAATCCATTGCTGTCATTCTGGCACCCTGTTCAGCAGCAGAAGATTCCAGCATTATCCGCCAGATATCTACATGGATATACTTCCTGCCCAATTCTTCAATTATAGTATCTTCGTCGGGTTCATACAGGAAATCCAGTTTTGAAACATTTTCCGATTCAATGGGAATTATCGGCAAAAGCTGCTTCACAATTATATCCTGCTGTATTGCAGATTTAAATTCGTTGTATAAAACATCGATCCTTATATAATCTTCCTGTAGGTATAAATTTAGAATTTTTTCTGCCACATCTTTGGAGATCGAAAAATCCATTTCGTTGAATAGATTGATATAAGAATCAATGACTTTCTTCGAGTGTGTTTTAAAAAAATCATAACCCTTTTTACCAATACAGATAATATCTACATTAAAATGCTTTTTTATATGCGATTGTGCTTTTCTTATTATTTGTGAATTGAAAGAACCGCATAATCCTCTGTCTGAAGTTACTATAATAAGTGCTGTTTTTCCTTCCCCTGAAATATCTGTTAAAAGAGGATGTGAGGTAGTTGTGTTTTTAAGTTTTAGCGTTTTTAACATATCGTTAATGTAATCTGCATAAGGTCTTGCCTGCAGGATGTTTTCCTGAGCTCGTCGCAATTTGGAAACAGCTACCATTTTCATGGCGTTAGTTATTTGCTTGGTGTTTTTAACGCTTTCAATTCGTAGCTTAATTTCTTTCAGTGTTGCCATTTATCTTCCCTAAAATTTAGTCAGAACCTTTTCACAGATTTTTCTCATAGCATCTTTTGTTTCATCTGTAATTTTATCTTTAATAAGGATTCCCATGAATTCTTTATATTCAGAATCCAGTGTAGAAAATAGCTCTTCCTCTACCTTCTGAACTTCTTCTACAGGAATTTTATCCAGGAAACCTTCATTTGCCATGAAGATAATAAATATCTGTTTTGCCACAGGAAGAGGTTGGTATTGCCCCTGTTTGAGTATTTCGACCAATCTTTCACCCCTGAGAAGCTGAGCTTGTGTAGCTTTATCAAGCTCAGAACCGAATTTGGAAAAAGCTTCCAGTTCAGCATACTGAGCCAGATCCACACGTAACTGACCGATAACGCTTCTCATTGCTTTTATCTGAGCGCTTCCGCCTACACGAGATACCGAAAGTCCGGCATTGATTGCAGGTCTTACTCCCGAATAGAATAAACGGCTATTCAGAAATATCTGTCCGTCGGTAATCGAAATAACGTTTGTAGGAATATAGGCTGTGAGGTCATCAGCCTGTGTTTCAATAATAGGGAGT
The DNA here is from genome assembly GCA_030668345.1 of Candidatus Cloacimonadota bacterium. Classification (GTDB taxonomy): domain Bacteria; phylum Cloacimonadota; class Cloacimonadia; order Cloacimonadales; family TCS61; genus JACNIV01. Next base: position 11,831 of record DAOUUD010000003.1, read on the forward strand.
GCAGTTAAGGATCCTCCGCCCAGTTCTTCATTCAGCTTGGAAGCTCTTTCTAAAAGACGCGAATGCAGATAAAAAACATCACCGGGATAGGCTTCACGTCCGGGAGGCCTTCTTAGAAGAAGTGATAATTCACGGTAGGAAACAGCATGTTTGGAAAGATCATCGTAAATGATGAGTGCATGTTTGCTGATATCTCTGAAATACTCACCCATTGTACATCCGGTATAAGGTGCCAGATATTGCAGTGATGCTGATTCTGAAGCAGATGCCATAACAATAATCGTATAATCCATTACTCCGTGATATTCCAATATTTTCACTATTTTTGCAACAGACGATTTTTTCTGTCCAATCGCAACATAAATACAAACCACATCAGTGTCTTTCTGGTTAATAATCGTGTCGATCGCAATAGCTGTTTTTCCCGTCTGTCTGTCACCAATAATAAGTTCCCTCTGCCCTCTGCCAATCGGTATCATAGAGTCAATAGCTTTTAATCCTGTCTGAAGAGGTTCTTTCACAGGTTGTCTTTGAATAACACCCAGGGCTTTCCTTTCGACGGGTTTATATTCTTTAGCTTTGATCTCACCTTTACCATCTATGGGTTGTCCAAGTGAATTCACCACACGTCCCAGCATTGCTTCACCCACCGGAACCTGAAGAATTTTCTTGGTTCTTTTGGCAATATCACCTTCTTTGATCTTCCTGGTTTCACCAAAAATAATGCATCCTACATTATCTTCTTCCAGGTTCAAAGCCATGCCCACAACACCGCCGGGAAATTCGATCATTTCACCCGCCATTACATTATCCATTCCATAAATACGGGCAATTCCATCACCAACCTGTACTACTTTCCCGGTTTCAGCAATATCAAACTCAAATTTAAAATCATTGATTTTGTCTTTTAGTATTGCACTTATTTCATCTGGTTGTATTTTCATACTGTCCTCATTTATTTTTTAATTTTTACTAATCTATCTAAACTGTTTTTGATAGATCCGTCGATTAATATGGAATTTGTTTGAGCAATAAATCCCCCGATTATTGAAGAATCTATTTTAACATCCAAAATTACATCCTTTTTTAAAATATCTTTTATCACTTCTGCTATATCGTTCAGGATTTTATCGGTTTGTTCATGTGCGATCTTCAGTGAAACTTTGATCTGATTTCTACTATCGAGAATATTTTCTTCTAATTCAATGAGGATATCCGGGATGATCGTGAATCTATGTTTTTTTATCAATATTCGAAAAAGATTTTTCCAGATATTTTTATTATTAAGTTTATCAGCCACGTCCAGTGCTAAATCTATACGTTTCTTAAGAGGATATAAAAATGAATCAAAAGATTTTATTAAAGAAGGATCTTGAGAAAAAATCGTTTTTAAGGAATTAGTATCTTCAAGAAGGGAATCCAGTAGTCTCTTCTCCATGTTCAAAATAATTGCTTTAGAATAGCGTTGAGCAATAAGTTTGTTTCTCACTTATTCTCTCTTTCTGTAAGCATTTTCTTTATTAAGTTCCTGTCATTTTTATCATTCACTTTTTCAGAAAGGAACTTCGCAGAAAGATTCGTGACCATTTCTGTAAGGTCACTTTCGATCTCTTTCATCGCCTTTTTCTTTTCGTGAACCAGTTGTTCTTCTGTATCCTTCAGAATTTTCTTTTCCTGATCTTCGGCATTTCTCACAATATCTGCTGCCTGATTTTCAGCATCTCGATTGGCAGCTTTTTTCATTTTTCTAACATCTTCTGCTGATGCTTTCAGTTCGTCTTCCTTTTTCTGAACTAGTTTTTCAGCTTCCAGTCTGGAAGCTTCTGCATTATCCATGTCGGAAGCTATCTTTTTCTGGCGCTCTATTAAAAATTTCTTAATTGGTTTATAAAGAATTTTATTCAAGACAATTAGCAATAGAATAAAATTCAATATTACCAGAATGAAAGCATAATTTATACTTATCATAAAATCTCCAGTTTAGTGTTCGCTTGGAAGTGAGTTTTTATTCCTTCCTTAATTTTGCCTTCCTTTACGTAGAGAATATTAACAGAAGAGCAATAACCAGAGAATAAATACCTGTAGATTCAGATACGGCCTGACCTACTAGCATTGTTCTGGTGATAAGGCTTGCATTTTCGGGAGAACGAGCAATACCTTCACAGGCTTTTCCTGCTACGAAACCTTCGCCGATTCCAGGTCCCAAAGCCCCCATTCCCATACACAGCCCGGCACCTAAAAGTGCAGAAGCTTTTACGATTCCTTGTGCTAAAGTTAAATTCATGATTCCTCCAATTAATTACATAAATTATAATGCGAAAATTAATAAAAATGCCACGACCAGTGAGTAGATCGCTGTTGATTCCGAAACAGCCGCACCCAAAAACATTGTTCTCATTATCTTGGGCTTTTCGTTAGGAAATCTTCCCATCATATCACTGGCTTTTCCTGCTACATAACCAATACCTGTTCCCGGTCCTAATGTGCCAAATCCAATTGAGAGTCCTGCTGCGATTAAGGCAACCGATTTAACTATGATCCTGCCTATTGAAATATCCGCAGGTTGGTTGGGTACGGAATACATTAGCAGAAAAGCTACAACCAACGCAAAAATAGCAGAAGTTTGCGACAGTGCTTGCCCAATAAGCATATTTCCCATGATCGCATTACCGTGTTTAGGCATTCTTGCCACAGATTTACAAGCTTGCCCGCCTGCATATCCTGCTCCCAGAGATGGACCTACAGAACCCAGTCCCATAGCAAGGCCCGCAGCTAAATATGCTGCAGCTTTGAACCACCCGCCTTCAGGGGCATCTGATCTGCCGTAAATAAGCAGCATTGAAATTACAAGAGCAAAAATACCGGCAGTTTGAGCAGCTGCCTGACCTATCAGCATTGTCCTGAATATTTGCTCATTTGCCTTGGGCTGCTTAACGATTCCATAAGCACCTTCTCCGGCAATTATACCGGATCCAATTCCTGTGGTAACCGCACCAATTCCGACGCAGATCCCTGCTCCCAGATAGGCTGCAATTTGAATATGCTCAATCGAAAATGCCATTTTTTACTCCGCTATTTCCACACCGATATATGTTAATGCCAGCATTGTAAAAACAAATGCCTGTATCGTTCCTACAAATACACCAAAGAATAAATTCAAACCTATCGGAAAGACGACGAAACTCACCAGGGAAGATACAACCAGGATAATGATGGCTCCACCCAGAATATTTCCAAAAAGACGGAAAGAAATCGAAACAATTTTAGATATTTCACCCACAATATCTAAAAGGAATAAGGGATTTTTTACCGGATTAATATAATTTTGCAGGTGATTCCAGGCACCTTTAAATTTAATGGCAGAAAAATGAACCACCACTACGACCATAAATCCCAGACCAAGCGGTACATTCAAATTTCTGGTTGGTTCCATAAAGCCGGGAATCGGGATCATGCCAACCATATTACAAACCCAGATGAACAGGAAGAGCGTAACTATATAAGGCGTATAATAAGCCTTATCCTCTCCCAGGGTTTCGGAAACAAATTCTTCCAGAGAAGTATATATCAATTCAAAAATGATTTGCGATTTCGCAGGACGGCGAGCCAAGGTTTTCCTTATGAAAAGAGCCATTATAAGAAGCATAATATCTACGATCAGCAGCATACGTAAAAGTTGAAATGTTCCCATAGGATTAAATGGAACAGTTCCAAATTTAGAAAGAAATTTAAATGAATTATAAAGCTTTTTGCTACCGTAAATTTCGGGTGTTTCGCCATGTTGTTTGTAATATTCATCTATCTGGAATTCTTCAGTTATTTTTTCCTGCAAATCATACTCTGTTTCTACATGCCTGATGCGGAATTTTCCATGCTCGAAGCCGATTTCAAGTTGCTTACTGAAATTCCCGGACAAGAAAACCAGGACGACTTCGACAATGAAGAATATCAAAATTATTCTTAATATCGGGCTTCTTTTCTTCGTCATTTTATCCTCTGAAAAGCCTGCTTCTTTTCAAGTTTTTTACAAATTCATTCAGGTATATCACCATCTGAGCTACCAACAGACTTAATCCGAAACTAATAATATTCGGTTTTATAAAATTTAAGATCAGAACCGAATAGATCAGAAGGAACAATAATCGCAAGTAAGTTCCCTTCACAGCGTTCAGTTTGGATTTCGTTGGTTGCAAATCTAAGCTCATTTTCACATTATGAGCCAGCCAGAAAAAATTTATTGCACTGGCTGTAGAACCCAAAATCCAACCCAGGGCTTCCCTGAAAAACAACGGCAAACTCAAAGCTGCAGGTATGTTTGTCAAGAGAATAATGACCAGGATTCGTTTAACGTATTTATTATTTTCCACAATTATTTAATAGTGTTTATTTTTCATAAAATCTTCGAATCAATCTATATGCTGCCACTATGCCTGCAATAACTCCCAATATCACACCAATTATTATCAGTTTGCTTTCGGTATGAAGCTTTCTATCCAGGTATATGAAGCCAAAAGTGAAGATCAGGATGGATGTTATAACAGAAAGTCCTAATTGTGTTATCAGGCCAAAGTACTTCAACAGTTCTTTATTCAGTATCTTTTGTTTCTTCCACATTCTTTACCGGGATTATTTTTCTTAAAGAAGATGATTTGATCTCTGATTTCATAGAACTATTGCCATTGAATACAGCTCCTGTATGAATCTTCAAAACTTTGGCAATAATATCTCCGGTAAGATCAGCGGTTTTATCCAACTCCAGTGCATCCTCACAGACTATATTTCCCACTACTTTACCGGAAACCAGACACTCATCCGCTTTAATGTTTGCATTGGCAACCCCGGATAGACCAATAGTTACAAAACCGTGCGATTCTATGACACCTTCTACTTTTCCATCAATGCGAACACCACCTTCAACAAATAAAGTACCTTTTACTTTACTTCCCTTACCAACAATGGTAGAGAGTTCTACTTTTCTGTTTCTGTTCATATTTTCCTCACTTTATATTAAGAATTTTTTCCGGATCGATATTTTCTCCATTAACCAGGATTTCAAAATGCAGGTGTGGAGCAGTGCTATTTCCCGTATTTCCTACCAAAGCAATAGTTTCCCCTTTTTCTACAAATGTTTTTGCTTCATAGATAGATGTAGCAAGATGTGCATATATTGTAGCATACTCGTTAAGATGATCAACGATCATTACATTCCCAAAATATTTATCATAATAAACACTTAGGATTTCACCAGCGGCAGAGGCAACTACTTCCGTACCGGTAGGAGCAGCAAAATCTACAGCTTTGTGCTTCTCAGAGAACTTCTGACTGAGCGCAAAATTTCCCTGCACAGGAATAAGATCGGGAATAAATCTCTTTTTATCTTTCTGCTGTGATATTTCACCGAGTGCAGGTATTTTATCTTCAATTCTTTTCTCTTTCAAGTAACCATCCAGCAGATCACGGATTTTATCCGGATCACTTGTTTGTTTTAGCTTTTCCTGGGGAATGTATCTCAATTTCTGATTCAATTGCTGAATGTATCTGGTGGCAACATCCAATTCCTGTTGTTGTTTTTCCACTTTGTTCTGAAGCATGAAATATTTAGGTAATACAATTACCACAATAATTATCAGGATCAATACTAATGCAAATAGAATTTTATTCATTTTCCAACTGTTTTAAAAGTTTATCCAGCTCTGGTTTTTCTGAGTAATAAAATGTAATTCTACCTTTATTGTTTTTATCTGTGATCTTCACTTTTGTTTTATAACGATTTTTCAGTATTTTTTCATGTTCGTCTAATTCGGGAATTATGTGTATTTCTGCTTTAGGTTTTACAAACAAACCGGATTCTTTTATACGTTTTGCTTCCATTTCCGTTTTGCGGACAGAAAGACCGTTTCGTATGATCAGGTTAGCAAAATCTTCATGGAATTGATCTTCTACCTGTAGAATAGCCCTGGCATGACCGGGAGAAAGTTTTTCGTCCAGGATCATTTTTTGAATATTATCGTTTAATTTGAGCAATCTTATCAGGTTGGTGATAGTTGCTCTATCTTTCCCTACTATATCGGAAATCTGGGCATGGGTCAGATTGAATTCCTCATTCAATTGCTGGTAAGCCTGTGCTTCTTCAATGGCTGTCAGATCTTCTCTCTGTACATTTTCTATGATGGCAAATTGTAGTTGTTCTTTTAAAGAAACACTTCGAATTATTACCGGTATTTCGTCAAAGCCGGCTAATTTAGCAGCTTCCAGTCTGCGTTGACCGGCTACCAGTTCATATTGTGATTCATCTCTTTTAGTTACGATAATAGGTTGTATAATGCCGTTTTCTTTCAATGAGTTTGCCAGTTCTTGCAGTTTTTCCTGTTTGAACTTTTTACGGGGTTGAAATCTGTTTGGCTTGATATGATCTATCTTTAAAGTGGTTATACCTGTAGTTTTATCTACTGATTCCGGGCCCGAGTTGATTAATGCTTCTAATCCTTTTCCTAATCTTGTCATCGTGATATCACTTCCTTTGCTAATTCTAAATAGCTTTTAGAGCCGGGTGATTTAATATCATAATGAAAAATCGATTTTCCAAAACTGGGCGCTTCACTTAGCTTAACGCTTCTATGAATAATAGAATCGAACACCTGTTCCTGAAAATATCTGCGTACTTCTTTGGCTACCTGCTGTGATAGATTCAGTCTTCTATCATACATCGTAAGAAGGATTCCCATGATGTTCAGATCGGGATTCAAGCCTTTCTTGATGAGCCGGATAGTAGTAAGAAGCTGGCTTACGCCTTCCAGGGCATAATATTCACATTGAATAGGAATAATAACATCCGTGCAGGCAGTAAGTGCATTTACAGTTAAAAGTCCCAGCGAAGGTGGACAATCTATTATAATATACTCATACCCGTCATGGAGAGCTTTCAAAATTGTCTTCAATTTATATTCCCTGGAATATTCCTTCACCAGTTCAATCTCTGCACCGCTCAGGTCTATATTAGCAGGAACGATAAACAGCTTTTCCAAAATAGGAGATTCTTTAATTACATCACCCAATTCAACCTTGCCAATAAGAGCTTCATATATATTTGGACTTTTCTTTTCCGAACCGATGCCACTTGAAGAATTTCCCTGAGGATCAAAATCCAACAGGAGGGTTTTTTTTTCATAAATAGCCAGAGCAGATGCCAGGTTGACGGCGGTGGTGGTTTTGCCAACCCCGCCTTTCTGATTTACAATCGTTATTATTTTTCTCATAATTTTCAATTATATTAAAACAGCTACCAGCTTTCTTTATCTGTTTTTTCCCCTTCCTTCATTATTTCTATGATTTTTCTTTTACCAAGAACTGGCTGGCTGACATCATGAATTTTATAATTCCTAAATTGCAGCACATCATCCAGCTTTCTGCTTTTATAAAGAATTATCCTGCCGTTGTTTTGTAGCATCCTGAACATTGCTTTTTTATACTTCGGCAGAATCCTTACTGACCGGCACACTATGAAATCAAAATAATTTTCCCACTTTTCATCAAGATCTTCCAACCGTGAAACAATCGTGAAACACTCTTTTAAGTCAAGTTTTTTGACAATATTTTTTACAGCCCTTATTTTTTTCTGGGTCGAATCGAGCAGGTACATTTCAGAAGTTGGAAATAGTAGTTTCAATGGTATGCCCGGCAAACCTCCACCTGTTCCAAAATCAAGTATCTTTTTCCCAGTAAAATCAAATAACTCGGCTGGGATAATCGAATCCAGAAAATGAACAGTCCAATAATCCTGAACCGGAGTTTTACGGGAAATAAGATTTACGTTTTTATTAGCTTCGGAAATCAGGTCAAAATAAGTGTGAAACGAATCCATTAATACATCAATATTTTTACTCTTTTCTTCAAGAAAAGCTTTTAAAATTTTTTCCTGCATATTTTTCCCCTAGCAGGAAAATTTAAAAGATGTGCTTCAATGTCAAGCGGATTTAATCTGAGATGAGTAAATTTCTCATAATTTATTTGACATTAACTCACTCATATTTTAAGAATGCAAAATAAAAAAATGAGTTCGTTTATGCAGAAATTAAAAATCGTTGTCACTGGGAGAGTACAGGGAGTTGGTTACAGGTTTTATGCCGTTCGCCAAGCCCATGTTTTCAATATTCGTGGCAGAGTGCAAAACTCTATGAATGGAAAAGTGGAAATTACTGCAATTGGAAATGAAGCAGACTTGGAATTGTTTATCCAAGAATTATGGAAAGGTCCTTCTATGTCCAGAGTAAAGAATGTCGAAGTGTCTGAATTATCTTCAGCCAAAGGGTATTCAAATTTTAGTATTGGATACTAAAATCCGTTATTTTTCGGTTTGAGATTATGATAAAAAAGTTAATATTCTCCTCATACAAAACAACGGTTTTTTTAATATTGTTTGTTGTTGCTGGTAATATCGTTTCCATGTCCAGTAATCCAATTTATGTTACTCCTTCCGAGGAATATCATATTGTAAAAAGAGGAGAGACACTCTCAGCCATAAGCGATAAATACATCATTTCCACGGATAAACTTAAGCTTTTCAATAATCTTACTTCAGCCCGGATATTTATCGGACAGAAGATCTATCTTACCCCAAAACCAAATGGGAAAAGCGAATTCGTTACAGTGCGTTCCATTCCCAAAAGAGGCTATCACCTGGTTAAGCAGAAAGAATCTCTGCATCGCATTGCAAAAATGTATGATGTCGGGATCCTGGACCTCCTCGATTATAACAGTATAAATTCATACGATTTAAAGCCAGGAATGAAGATCTGGCTTGTGGCAGGTAAAACCGAAGTTGCATCCATCCAAAAACCAGTAGAAGAAACATATTTTGTAAAAGAAGAAATTCCGGATAAAGATTATCAAACATCCGTTCAAAAAAAGATCGATCTTTTCCTGCCGGTAAACGGAGTTGTGACATCGGAATTCGGAAACAGAAATGGCAGGCCTCACAAAGGGATAGATATTTCAGCATCTGTGGGAGAACCGATCTATGCAGCTCTGGACGGGAAAGTAGCCTATGTGGGAACCCAGAGAGGATACGGAAATGTTATTATCCTGGAGCATGACAACTATGTGATGACGGTTTATGCTCACAATGAATCTAATCTTGTCCGCCTGGGGGAGACCGTAAAAAAAGGACAACCCATCGGTACCGTAGGAAAAACAGGAAGCACTACCGGTCCTCATCTTCATTTCGAATACAGAGTAAAGGGTAAGGCATTGAACCCCAGAAATGTTTTACCGTCTTTATAGAGGAGATGTTATGTCACAGAGAGAAGGTTTTTTTCTCATTGGAGAAGTTGCAAAAAAACTGGGAATCCACGACCAGACTATCAGGATGTATGAAAGAAAAAACCTGATAAAACCTCTCCGTTCCGACCATAACACCCGTCTTTTCTCAAAGAATGATGTGACAAAAATCACTATCATTATTACCTTTACCCAGGAAATTGGAATGAATCTTTCCGGTGTGAAGATGGTTTTTTCACTGGCAAAAAAATTGAAAATGACAGATGATGAACTTCTTGATTTTATTTATGATCATAAAAGCGATTTTCAAGTATGATTAATCCGAGGAAATATGACAGAGAACGTTTTTAATGATAGAGCCCTGCAAAGCTACTTGAGTGAGATCGCCAGGATCAAACCTCTTTCCAGAGAGAAGGAGATCGAGCTTGCCATCAAAGCTAAACAGGGTGATAAAAAAGCGCTTGATAAACTCGTTACTGCCAATCTGAAATTTGTAGTAAAAATAGCTGCCCGCTACCAAAATAGAGGATTAACTCTTTCCGAACTGATCAGTGAAGGCAACATGGGTCTAATAAAAGCTATCGAAAAATTCGATCCTGAAAGACACAATAAATTAATTTCTTACGCTGTGTGGTGGATCAAACAAAAAATACTGTTTGCTCTGGCGGAGAAAACAACTGTCATTCGTATGCCTCTGGGAAAAGCCAATATAGCCAACAAAATCAAACTTGCCCGCGACAAATTCTTTAGCGAAACCGGACATCAGGCTTCCATCGAAGAAATTTCCGAAATGACCCTTCTGGATGAAAAAGCTATCGATAAAATCAGCAAACAAAGAATTAATACTCTTTCCCTGGATGATTCCAGTTTTACAAATAAACATGAAAAAGTTTCATTGCATGACTTCCTGGAAGATTCAGAAATTCTCGATCCCAAAACTCTTTATTACCGCGATAAAGTTAAAGACAGTATCGAAGAATCTATTAAAAAGCTGCCCCCGCGGGAAGCATATATCGTGAAACAGTATTTCGGTTTGGAAGGCGATAAAAGTAAAAATTTTGCTCAAATAGGTGAAGAGCTGGGTTTATCTCGCGAGCGGGTTCGGCAGATCCAGAAAAAAGCACTTCAAAAGATCCTGGAAAAAACATACAAAGAAGTTGAAAACGATATTGATTATCTGATAAAATAACTATACTCTCAGTTAATAGTTAATGCAATTTTTCAGCTATTATTTGCAGCAATTTCTCTTTTTGTTACCATCAGGAAATCAAGTTCTTTGAACATTTTCGCAACTTTTGATATTTTGCGGTAAATCGCTTCAATCCCCCGACCATCAAAAACATTGTCCTGCATAGCCGCTAATAGCATCAATTCAAAAGCGGTAGAAGATATCCACGGTACAATACGCCTATATCCGCAGATCGCCAGAGCATTTGTTTTTCTCAGGAATTTTTTCAGGTTACGCAGGTCGGTTTTTATTGTACTGCAGGAAGCGAATAAAATTACGCGATTCTTGCATTTCCCTGCCAGAAGATTACCTGTTTGCTCAAGCGTAAAGACGTTATTCTCAATCAGTAGTCCGTTTTCTTTTCCATGAAATGCCAGATACAAAATTGGATAACGCTTGTATTTAGCAGTTTTCCATTTATTAATATAAAATTCAAATTCCTCTTCTGTAGCACAATCCGAATGAAGAAATGGAATATTTGAGTTTAATTCCAAAAGCTCCAAAATCGGTTTTACGGTGGAGCGTTTTCTCAGATCATCGTACCATAAACCTTCTAAACAAAATATTCCTTTTTTTTGCATCTTTTCTCCCGCTATTCTCTCGTTCCCAAACCCCTGTTTGGGAACGCATATTTCACCCAAAGCCCCTTGGGATATATTTTAAACCTGATAATTAAAACTTACAAATAAACAAATATAAAATCAAGTGAACAATCATTGATATTAATCCAATTAAATATGCCATAACTTGAATTACTACGTAAGTATATAAATTTTTTAATAGCCTTATTTAATAAAGTCTCTTTTATTTCATTTATTGCATCTTCTTTGCTTTTTCCATTTAAATCTTTTTCAACCAAATCTGATTCAATTATTTCAATTGCATTTTTACCAAGACCTCTTAGCGACTTATTTATATTTGCAATAATTTCAGACATATAGTATTTAACATGGATAATCAATCCAACAATTATGGAACAAGATAAACTTATTAATGCTAACAAAGCTAATGAAGAAAATGGTATATTTATGTTTTTCTTAATCTCTAATAATGTTGCAAAATAAAAACCAATCGTTGCAAGTGATGGTATTAATAATTTTTTTGGAAGTTCCATTAATCTTTCTAGAATGGAGACTAACTCTCCAATATTTTTAATAGAACTTATAATTATCTTTTTTGCTTTTTCAATTTTTTCCAAAACGTACTTCCTAATTATATTTTAATATTTCTCAATTTCTTATTTTCAAGTCTATAGTTACCATTTATTATCACATCGCCAATTATTTCTACATTCTTGCCAAAATAAACATTACCTTGCACAGTTAAACTACGACACTTTTTAAGAGAAGGAATCCCTTCCTTAAAATGTTCTCTGAGTTGCTCTATTGTTTTGTAATATCTATCATTCAGATCGATCTTCGGAGGTTTTTTCATTCCGTTATTAAGAACAATTTTATATTCATCAGTAAGCTGGTAAGCATCACTCCAGATCGCCAGCAGGTCCGTGGTTTTCTTTACGGGAGCGAATCTATCGCGATGTACAACAACCGCTTGGGATCCTTTGAACACACTGATAGCTGCGCCCATGGCACTTTCTAACTGGAATACTTTTATCCCATCCACTTCTTTCTCATTTAAAATAAACTGCAATGGCAACAGGTTATTAGTTTCAAAAAGCTTCTGTTTCAATGCCTTCAAATTTACCCATAGGTTATTTGTATTAAAATAACTGTATCTATTCACATCATGGAAAAACTCGATCTCATCATCAGGGCATTGAGCGGTTTCACGTAGAAGAAGCTGTCCGCCTTTTGTCTGAGCCAGGTGACCACCTTTCTTATCTACTTCAGTACGTCGGCAAACTTCCATCAGGAAAGGTGCTTTACTTTCCGCAAAGTAATTGAATATTTTTTCGTCAACCACTGCTCCCAGGTTATCGGAATTGGAAATAAAAGCGTATTCGAAGCCTAATTCCAGTAATTTATCCAGCACACCCGAACTGGCAAGGGCACTGTAAATCTCACCGTGCCCGGGTGGGTTCCAGTTCAAATTATCGTTTTCATTTTGCAATGGTGATAGATCGTCTTTTCTTATTTTGGGAAATTTATTCTGCACAAAATCCAGGGGAAGATAGGGAAGAGGAAGTTGTGAATATTTTCTCAGGTAAGAAAGCGAATCTGTCTGTGTGTTGAAACTATGCATCAAGAGAAGGGGAATATCTTTCCCAGATTTACCGCGAATGTATAATATTTGCCGGGCAATGATATCCAGAAAATTCAGATCACCTTTAACTTTTAGAAGAGTCTTGGCTTTTTTAAGTCCCATGCTTGTTCCCAGTCCACCATTTAATTTGATAACAGCCAGTTTTTCCAATTGGGAAGAAGCCGGGATTTGCAAATTATCATAATTGATTATGTTCGTTTCATCGGGTGGTTCAATTTCATTTTCGGAAATTTTTCCCGTGAAGCCTTCCAGTATTTGGTAATAATAAGTGGAAAAAGATTGGATCACCAGATCATTCAAACCGACATTTTGCATGATCTCTACAAACTGAGCAAGACTGCTCTTCATTTGTTTCCTACCTTCTATTGCTTAGAAATTTATTTTTTCTTTGATCGAAATTTTATTAAGTCTATTGCCTTTTCGGTTCTGATTCACGATGAGTTCTCCCAGAAGCCCGATCGAGAAAAACTGCAATCCAAGTATGATAAGCAAAGTGGAAAGATATAAAAGCGGACGATTGTAAAGCGGTTGACCGAAACCAAGTTTCATGATCGTAAGATACAAACCGATAAGAATACCTGCCAGGCTGAATGTTGATCCAATCCTACCGAAAAGATATAACGGGCTGTGAATGTATCCTGTAACCAGTTTTACCGTTAACAGATCAAGAAAGCCACGCAGATATCTTTCTGCACCATATTTGGATTTCCCAAATTTGCGTGACCGGTGATGAACCGGAATTTCAGCTACTTTAAATCCTTTGGCGTGAGCCAGAGCAGGAATGTAACGGTGCATTTCTCCATAAATGTCCAACTCTTCTATAACCTCTTTGCGATATGCTTTGAATCCACAGTTGAAATCGTGAAGCTTTAATCCGAATGATGATGATACAATAGAATTAAAAAATTTAGAAGGTCCTGTTTTAGAAATTGGATCTTTGCGTTTCTTCTTCCATCCTGTTACCAGATCATA
>DAOUUD010000091.1 GCA_030668345.1 Candidatus Cloacimonadota bacterium
TCTATGATAAATGCCGGGATTTATCCTGGCGATATTCTGATCGTAGATCGCTCACTGGAACCGGCACACAAAAAGATCGTTATCGCTATCGTGGATGGAGAGCTGACGGTGAAACGCTTACGCGAAATAAAAGGCAAATGGTTTCTGGAACCGGAGAATCCCGAATTTGAGTCCATTGAAATAACTGGTAATATGAGTTTTAATATCTGGGGTGTGGTAACTTATGCTATTCACAAGATGAGGTGAGGTTAATGGCGCGCGATATTTTTGCACTGGTCGATTGTAATAGTTTTTATGCTGCCTGTGAAAAGGTGTTTAATCCACAACTCGCCGATAAGCCAGTAGGCATCCTTTCCAATAACGATGGTATTATCGTGGCGCTCTCGCCAGAGTTAAAACGATTGGGTGTTACGCGGGGCACTCCCGGCTTCAAGATAGATAAACAACTTATTCGAAAGCACGATATAAGAATATTTTCTTCCAACTATGCTCTGTATGGCGATATGTCTAATCGGGTAATGCAGACACTTACCCAATTCACACCCGATATCGAATTATACTCCATCGATGAGGCATTTCTCTCACTTTTCGGCTTTGAATATTTGAATCTTACAGATTACGGCAGGAAAATAAAAGAAACAGTGTGGCAATGGACGGGACTGCCTGTTTCCATCGGGATAGGTCCCACCAAAACACTGGCCAAGGTGGCCAATCGCTTTGCCAAGAAACATAGTTTCATCGAAAATGTTTTTGATATAACCGATCATCCGGATAAAGATAAGATACTACGCTGGGTCGAAGTAGAGCACATCTGGGGTGTGGGACGGCAATATGCCAGAATGCTGCGTCGTAACGGCATCGAAAATGCCTATCAGCTTTCACAGGCTCCCGATAAATGGGTACAGAAAAAGATGACTATCGTAGGACTGCGGATGGTAAAGGAATTGCGCGGTATTTCTTGCATTGACCTGGAAATGGATATCGAACCCAAAAAAGAAATAGTCTCTTCCAGATCATTCGGTATTCCGGTTACAGAACTTCGGGACATGCAGGAAGCGACGGCAGCATATTGCACACGCGCCGTGGAAAAACTGCGGGAAGAAAAACAGGTAGCCTCGCAGATCACAGTATTCCTTACCACGAATCGTTTTAAGAACGAACCGCAATATGCCAATTATGCCACCGCACGACTTCCTCTCCCCTCTGCCTACACGCCGGACTTTCTGAAAGCAGCGCATAAAGTTCTAAAAAATATTTTTCGCCCCGGCTATAAATATAAAAAAACCGGCGTGATGATATCTGACATAATGCACCAAAGCAAGGTACCACTCGATTTTTTCCAACCTACCTACCTGGATGATAAACGTAAGATCATCATGGACTGCATGGACGACATTAACGAGAAAATGGGGTCCAGTAAATTAGCCTACGCTGCTGTCGGTATCAAACAGCCCTGGCAGATGAAACGAGAGAGATTAACTTCCAGCTACACCACCAGTTGGTCTCATATTCCAGTGGTGAAGGCATGTTGACATGGAAACTAATAGAAAAATAATCCATGTGGATATGGACGCCTTTTTTGCGGCGGTAGAAATTCGTGATAATCCGCAGTACAAAGGAAAGCCCCTCATCGTGGGTGGACCACCCAATAGCCGCGGAGTAGTCTCTACCTGTTCTTATGAAGCTCGAAAATATGGCATTCATTCTGCCATGCCCAGTTACCAGGCATATAAATTATGTCCGCATGGCATTTTTATCCATCCCAATTTCGACGCTATAAAAGAAGCTTCAAAGATAGTGCGGAAAATTTTCTTTGAATATACCGATCTGGTGGAACCTGTTTCCATTGATGAAGCATACCTGGATGTAACGGAAAACAAGAAAAATATTACCATCGCAACTGAAATAGCAAAAGACGTTAAAATGATGATCTTTGAAAGAACCAGGCTTACGGCTTCGGCAGGAGTTTCATACAATAAGTTCCTGGCAAAGGTCGCTTCCGAAATGGATAAACCGGATGGATTAGTAGTTATTCCACCCACAAAAGCCTTGGAAATTCTGGAAAAACTTCCAATCGGAAAATTTTATGGTATTGGAAATGTGAGCGAAAAAAAGATGATCTATCTGGGAATTCGTACTGGTAAAGATCTGAAAGAACGCTCTCTAAAAGAACTTATCAAACATTTCGGGAAAGTAGGAACTTTTTATTACAATATTGTTCGAGGTATAGATAATCGATCGGTTGCAATTCATCGTATCCGTAAATCACTTGGTTGCGAAAGGACATTTGCCAAAGACATCAGCGATGTGGAAGAGATGCTGGATGTTCTAAAAAATATCTCACAAAAGATCAGTTCCATAATGAAAGAAAAAAAAATTAAAGCAAAAACTTTGACTATAAAAATAAAATATTCAAATTTCGACCTTGTGAGTAGAAGTAAAACCCTGGATGGTGTTTTTGATAAAGAAGAAATTATTTTGCATTTAGGCAGGAAAATGCTGCTGGAGACAATTGGACCAAAATGCAGAATTCGACTTCTTGGATTAAGTGTGTCTAACCTTGTTTGGGAAGGTGATGAGCAAAAGCAACAGCAGATGCTCGATTTTTTCAGTGAAACAGAGTTGGCTGTGGGAAATGAAGAAGAATAACAGTTCTGACACTTTATCTCGTTCCTAAAGACTCTTTGGGAACAGAATTGAAAGCTTTGCTTTGAATAATCCTGAAACAGAGTTTCACTGAAATTAGCATTACGAAATGGAATTTCGTAACGAGAAGAAACGGTGAATGTTATTTTTATAGAACCCTTTGCAGTTTCCCTTTATCAAAGGGAAAACGTAGAAAAGCAAGGAGAGATTTATGTGCGGAAGATTTGCTTTGTACAGCAGCTTTGCAGCTATCAAAGAATACGCAAATATACTTGCAGAACTCGAAGAGTTAGAAGCAAATTATAATATTGCTCCCGGTCAGAATATTCCGGTGATAATAAATAAAAATGATGGGAATCTCCTCGAATTCTGTAAATGGGGACTGATCCCATTCTGGGCAAAAGACCCGCAGATCGGCTATAAAATGATAAATACACGTGCCGAAACCATAAACGAGAAACCCAGTTTTAAATATGCTTTTCAAAAACGAAGATGCCTTGTTCCAGCTAACGGTTTTTACGAATGGCGAAAAGAAGATAAACAACCCTTTTATATCCATCTGAAAGAAAGGGAACTTTTTACTTTTGCTGGGATCTGGGAAAATTGGAGATCACCTGAAGGGGATTTTTTGCAAACCTGTTCGATAATAACAACTTCTGCCAATGATACATTGGAAAAAATTCATAACAGGATGCCGGTGATACTGCCAAAAGAATCAGAATCTATCTGGCTGGCAAATGAAGACCCGAATAAATTAATAGAACTACTCCTACCCTATCCACAAAGTGATATCTCCTATCATGAAGTATCTAATGAAGTGAATTCAGTCAGGAATAATTCTCCTGAATTGATTAATCATTCCCAAAAGGTTTGACTTTTTAAATAAGCTTTTCTATTTTTACTTTGATTTATTTATTAGAATTCTTTGGTTATTTTCACACTCGATCTGGCAGGTCGAGTTACAAAAAAAGGGGATTATGATAAATTTTAAATTCGTTGGCTTTGATGAAAATCTTATACAAAGGGTAATTGCAGAGAATCAGGATAGTTCTTACTTGCTGCTCTTCCCCACTCAACCCAGCAAAAAAGAAGCCAAGAAGTTATTCCTGCAGAATTGGAATTTTACTGAAAGCGAATTTCTAACGATGGATGAATGGAAAGAATTATTATTCCCGACCTCATTTCCTGTTCTGAAAGAAGAAAAACGTTCCCTGATGTTCTACAAAGCATTATCCAAAGATGATAAAGAATTTTTTAATATCGGCAGTTATTTCCAATCTATTGAACTATCCAATAATTTCTTCGATTTCTGGGAAGAAATAATGGAAGAACAAATTTGCGTTGAAAACATCGAACAAATTCTTTCCTATAAACAGACTGCCGGTAATTGGCAGTTAGAAACTTTTGAACAACTGAAAAAAATAAAAGCTCAATATTATCGTCTTCTTCAGAAAGAAAAGTTCACTGACATGATCTTTCTGCACAACATCGAAGAGATACAGACCGATATAAAACTCAGCAGGATCGTCGTGGTGAATCAATTTTATTTTACATCGCTTGAAAGAGCAATATTAAATAAATTCAAAGGTGATATCCTTATCTATTTTCAATTCCCGGAAAATAATTTTGATGAAAACAAGTTGTCGATCAATACGGAATTCAATGCAGCCGATATCAAGCCGTATCTAAAGAAAAAAGTGAAAGTTATCCGGTCTTCAGAACAATTTCAGATGGTATCCAATCTGCTATCCGAACTTAGGTCGGATAAAAAAAATACGATCATCGATTTCAGATTCGATCTTCAACCTTATTCTGGTTTTCTCTCCCATCGTTTCTTCTCGATCTCAAATACAATTCCATTCACAAATACGGTGATTTTCAGGTTTTTCCAGGTCACACTAAATCTCTTGAACTCAATAGTCTGGAAAGGCAAACCGTTCCTGCTCTCTTTACAGCAAGTTCTAAATGCAGCTCTTTCCGATGAATTTCTGTCCTGTTTTGTACAGGAAAAAACCAGGTGTGAACATATCCGAAAGTTCCTCTTTGAACTCATTGAAAATGATTTCCAATATCTCGATCTTGATTATTTCTTCCAAAATGAAAATGAATTCAAAAACGAATTTGAACAGTTTTTCAAATTTCTGCAGAAGACACAAAATATTAAAAGCATCAAAACATTGATCAAATTCATAAATACCGAGATCGACGTTGAGAAACTGGTTGCAGAAGAAAGCAGAAAAACCGATATTATAAAAGTATTTTATGAGCTTCTGGCTGACTTCGCATCAATAGAAGAGATTGGCATTATTCCCGACTGGAAATCGATTTTCTCTGACAATATCACAACCAATATTCTGCAACTTTTCCTGGATTATATGAAATCGAAACAGACCAGATATGAGTTGGACGAGGTTGCAGAAAATCGGATTCAGATAACATCCCTTCAAGATTCACGGAATCTCAACTTTGAAAATGTTTATATTCTTAATGTCATTGAAGGAATTCTACCGGCTGCCAAACGCACTCAATTTCTGCTTTCCGAAAATCAGAGAAGCAAGCTCGGATTGAAAACTTACGAAGATATTAAATTACGTGATAAATATTATTTCTATCGATTATTAGCTTGCTGCGAAAATGCTGTAGTTTTCACGCGCTGCAACCTGGAAGAAAATATCGAGGTCAGCTCATTCATCGAGGAATTAAAATTACACGACCTGGTGGAAGAAACCGATAGCTCCAATGAGAAGAACAATCTGTATGAACTGGCATTTTCCTCCCTGCTTAATAAAAATAATTATCCGCTTCCCGATATTGACGAAATCTCATCTGATTTCTTTATAATTCCGCACGAGCAAAGCGATTTTCCGGAGAACAGATTAGCTCTCAGCTTTTATAAATGGGATAAATTAAAAAAGAATCCATTTGAGTATTACATCGAGCATATAGCAGGTATAAAAGCTCGTAACCCGCAGGTTTTGAATGATTTCAGCAGCAAATTGATCGGTACGATATCTCACTCGATTTTTGCTCTTATCTGGAATCGTTTGATAGAGGTTTATCATGGCAACACGATCCATCATAATTTTATGTATAATACGAAAAACTATGTTGAGCAGGCCATCGAGCATTTCCTGAAATATAATAAGAAGCTTAAATATCTTTCTCCGCATAATTATTCTGAAAATTATTTCAGGAATATCTTCATTCCGATCCTGAAAGACGGAATTGCAAATTTTTTCTATCGGCTTCACAATGATCTGCAATTCACAGATAATAGTATCTCTGTATTTCCTGAAACCGGAAAAGTTACGCAAAAGATATTCTTTGACCTGGATGAGATCGAAATTTCCCTGCGCGGTAGACCAGACCTTCGCATCCATGCCGCTGATGGTGAGATGTATATTTTCGATTACAAAACAGGAAGTAGTAATAATAAAAAAATCAGGAAATATAATGAGCAATTACAGTTCTATGAATTCATAAACTATCTCATCGAATCACCTGAATTTGAAAATAAACTTAACTCCTACCTGTTCTTTATTGAAGAGAAAAACCTATCGAAATTGTTTAACCAGATCGATCTGAAAGAAGCAATAACAGAGGTCGTTCAAAGCATTTTGGAAAACGGTTTTTCATTGGCTGGATCGAAAGATGAATATGAGGATATCGAGATCACACGCCGGGACCTGAAGATGAAAATGGAGTTGATGAAATAATGCCAACGATCATTCGAGCCAGTGCCGGAACCGGAAAAACCTACCGTCTTTCATTGGAATTCATTAACCTGCTGCTTTCGCAAAGAGTGGATTTCAAAGAAATCCTGGTTATCACTTTCACCAAGAAAGCCACTGCAGAGATCAGAGAACGAATTTTCGAACACCTGCATAACATCGTTTATAAAACCGACAAAGCGCAGGAGATATTAAAAGGTTTAAAGGTAATCAATCCTGAATCAAAATTCGATGCAGAAGATATTGAATTTCTGAAAAACACCTATCAGAAAATGCTCACCAATAAATCGGAAGTGAACATCAGCACGATAGATTCTTTCATCAATGCAGTTTTCAGCGGGATCATCGCACCCTTCCGGAACATCGTGGATTACAGGATCGATAATAACATCAATGATGAATACCTCCCCGAAATTTATCAGCACATCCTGAAAGATAGTAATCTAAAAATATATGAAGATATTTTCCTGCAGGCAAAACGCAGAAACCTGGAACAA
>DAOUUD010000247.1 GCA_030668345.1 Candidatus Cloacimonadota bacterium
AATAGAAGAAACACCTGGAACCGGCACAACCTGAATTCCATTTTGGTGACATTGCCACACCAAGTTATTTCCCGGATCAGCAAAAAGTGGTGTACCAGCATCACTGATGAGAGCAGCAGATTTGCCTTCCATAAGTAGTATTTGTAGAATACGATGAGATTGTTCCTTTTCGTTATGTTCGTTCAGAAGTTCCAGCGACTTTGTTATATTATATTTTTTCAGTGTCCTGCTGCCAATCTTGTATTCTTCGCAGATCACAAAATCCACTTCTTTCAGGATCTGCAAAGCTCGTAAAGTTATATCATTCGGGTTGCCGATAGGAGTGGCAACTACAAATAACTTACTTTTTGATGACATATATGATTTCACCGCGATAGTTCTTGCGGATATAAAAATAAAGACCCACGAAAATTAATAAAACTGTAATTATCAAACCTATCAAACTGATTTTCAGGCTAAGCGCATAAACAGCAGATTCGAATTTCATTTCAAGAACATGTTCACCTTTGGGAATTACCACGCCCCGCAGAATGTAATTAGTTGCATATATTTCTTTTTCCGTTCCATCCAAATAAGCTTTCCAACCTGCCGGATAATAGATCTCGCTAACTGTAAGGAAAGAAGTAGTATCGGTGCTTACAGTAAATTTTAATTTATGAAGATCGAATTCTATCAGGTTTGCCTCAGCTTGGACGGGTGCATAGATCTCTTCGATGCTTTTTTCTACAATTGCCGATTGTGCCGGGTTGAATTCCTGCTGGTTCATTCGTTTCCAGATTTCTTTTTTCTGTGGGATCAGTTCCACATTTTCTACGAACCAGGCACGAGGCAGGAAAGTAGTATTTTTGTAAATAGTCTGTTTCTGTTTTCTATCGTAGAAGGCGAATTCAAGGTTTTCCAGTGGTAGTTTCTCTGAATAGATCACATATTTTGTATTCAGCATATTCACGATATTCCAGTTAATGGGAATGCGGTTCTGGAATTCATAGTTCAGACAATTCTCGATGATCTCCTGGTAACGCTTCAATTTTGCACCGTGATATCCACCGATAGTTTGGTGGTAATATGCCCAGCGATTCTGTCCAAATTCACGACCCAGCGGGTAAACACGAAAAATTTCTTTATCTTTAATCAGAAAATCATCTGCTAAAGTTTTTTTATAATGTTTTTCAATTTGGCTTTGTGGAGTAATTTCTTGCAGGAAACGGCTATCGATCAACAATAAGTCTATAATTACAATAACAGCAATTAAGAGCAGGAAAGGATATTTTCCAATTTTGCCTTTGCCCAGAAGCAGTATCAAACCCAAACTCAGTATTAGGATGATACCTGTCTGAATGCCGTCGTTAAACATTTTTTCTGCCCGGAGAGATTTTAACTGGTGCATCTGAGCAGCACTGTATTTAGCTGTTTCCCCGACCTTGGAAAGTCCCAGGCTTTCGAAAGTTCCGCTTAAAGCAATAAATAAGATGAAAAGAATAATAACTCCGATCAGCACTTTCTTAGTAAGTTCGAAGAAATTTGTATCGTTATCTTTCAATTTCTCCAGTACGGTTTTCAAGCCGTATCCTGCCAGAACTGCAAACGAGAACTGAACAAGTATCAATATCATAGCCGGAACGCGAAACTTATTAAAGCCAGGCAGGTAGTTTAATAGCAGATTGGAAAGGAAAGGCAGATGCCTTCCAAAAGAGATGAATAAAGTAACGACAGAAACAGTTGTAAGAACTTTTACCATTCGAGATCTGTTGAAGAAAACAGCTAACAATGCAAAAAGAAAAATCATCACACCCATATACATAGAAGTTTGCGTAAATGGCATCCATCCCCAATAGTAGGGAGAAACTCCACCGAAGAAACCGGGATTGACAAAGGTTAATATCTCCAGCGGATGGAACGACCAACTGGTGGCATAACTTGTCTCTAATCCTTCGGCGCCACCACGTATTGTATATTCTCCATATTCAAAGGTAGAAAAATATGGTTGCGCTACTGCTATAAGGGAAATAATAATTACTCACAGGAACATTCCCGTGAAGATAAGAAAGGGTTTAAATTCTTTATCTTTGATAGCCCATACAAGTTGGAAAATCCAATAAATTCCCAGCATCAAAAAAGTGTAATAGGAAATTTGCGGATGATTTTCACGCAGTTGACCTATTATCAGCAAAGCTGCCAGACCCATGGCAAGAATGCTTTTCCTGTCCTTGAGATATTGTATTATATAAAATATCCAGGGAATATAGATCAAAGCCTTGAATTTTGAATTATGCCCGATCTCCATAAGCCCGATAAAATGGCAGGAAAGAGCAAGTGCCACCGCACTGATAAAGGCAATAAGAGGATCGAATTTAAGGTAGATCATTAATAAATAAATTCCCAGACCCATAGAGAAGAGAAGTAATATTCGCCAATTTATTACTTTATTGGTAACTCTAATAATTGTATTTATAAAGGGATATTTCGAGCTGAATGAGGTGAGATAACTCGGCATACCACTGAATATATTAGGATTCCACAACGCCTGGTCTTTGTGGGTTTTGTTGTATTCTATCAGAGTCTGGGCAGAAGTTCGCCACTGCATTGTATCACTGGCGGGAGGTGCATAATTCTGGAAAGCTATCTTG
>DAOUUD010000153.1 GCA_030668345.1 Candidatus Cloacimonadota bacterium
CGAAGCTTTATCTCCAGCTTGAATATCGACTCCAGCTTTTTTGTAACTATTCATTTAAACCTTTTTCGAAACCACGAATTAACTCGAATTAACACAAATTACAAAACTATTCTTTCATATTCCAGACTTTGTTTCTTGAAATTTATTATAATGGCTAATTTCAAACCCGTTGCTTTGAGATAATTCAAAGCTTGAGCTTTATGAACATCAGTGATCTTATCTACCGTCTTCAATTCTAAAATTATTTTATCTTCAACTAAAATATCAGCAATATAGTTTCCAACAATTTCATTCTTAAAATGAACCTTTATTGATGCTTGTTGCACTGCTTTTATTTTATCATTCTTAAACATTACCATCAAAGAATTCTCATAAACTTTTTCCAGAAAACCTCTTCCCAGATATCTATGAACCTCCATTGCTGCACCAATTATTTTGTAAGATAAATCAGGATTCAAAATATTCTTCATTATTTTTTCTCTTTTTCGTGTCAATTCGTGGTTTCATCTTCTTTCTTCTCATTAGATTCTGTCATCTGATAGATATCATGAACTTTCCCTTCCCTGATAGAAAGAGCAGAAACAAGTTCCAGTTCTGCTTTTTCGTGAAATTCACGAATATTCTTCACTCCGCAGGTACTCATGGAAGATCTGATTTTAGCCAGTGTTTCTTCCAGGTTGTCTCGCAGGCGACCGGCATATTCTACCAGGCCTTCCACTCCTTCTACGAATTTTGCTTGATTATAACGTTTCATCTTCCAGTCATGTGCTCTCACAGACCCTTCTCCCCAATAAGGCTTCATCACGCGGTTATTCACCACGATCTTATCTGTGGGGGACTCTTCCATCCTGGCAAAGTAACGTCCCATCATTACGTAGTCTGCACCCAAAGCGAGAGCTATGGTAATATCTTTTGTACTGGTAACACCACCATCGGCAACAATCGGGATATATTTACCTGTTTCCTTAAAATATTTATCGCGTGCTTCAGCTATATCTATTACAGTTGTTGCAAGTCCTCGCCCGGTACCTTTCTGCTCTTGAGTTATGCAGATAGAACCGCCACCCATTCCAATCTTTACAGCTCCTGCGCCGGCTTCTACCAGGAATCTGAATCCTTCCTGTGTAATAATATTCCCGCCGATAACAGGAATATCAGGATAGTTTTTATTAATCCACTCAATAGCATTCTTCTGATAAACTGTAAATCCATCCGAAGAATCTATGGCTAATACATCGACTTCTGCCTTTTCAAGCGATTTAACTCTTTCTTCATAATCATGAGTATTTATAGATGCAACAGCAATTAATCTCTTTTTCTCATCATGCACTTCCAGGGGATTATCAAGCTGATCATTGATATCTTTGCGAAAAACAATATTTAATAATTTTCCATCATTATCCAGGATAGGTAATACAGATTTATGGCTTTCCAATAAGATATTATTTGCTTCTTTTAGATCTACAATGTTTCTTGCCACCTTTACATTTTCAATAGGGATCATCCTATCTTTAATCAAAAAATCTGCATGCAGTGAAATATCGTAATCCCACTTCGATATCAATCCAAGAAATACTCCATCGCTATCCACAACCGGGAATGATGAATGTCCTGTTTCCTTTCGCACTTTATACATTTCAGCAATCGTCATATCCGGTTTCATGGTCTTTGGTTTAACAAAACCTGCTTTATGCTGTTTGATCTTTGCTATCATTCTGGTCTGTGATTCAATGGTTTGAGAACAAAAGATAAAGGCAGCTCCACCCAGTTTTGCCAGTTCGATTCCCATCCTGGCTCCGGAAACAGACTGCATGGCTGCAGAAACAATAGGAATGTTAAGATAATATTTTTTTTCATCTTTTACGGAATATACAAGTGGGGTTCTAAGTGATATTTCTTTCGGGGATGCATCAATTTCAGTTAATCCCGGCAATAAACGATATTCCATCAAAGTTCTGGAGGGTTCGTGAATAATATTTTTTGCCATTATAACTCCTGAGCAATTAACCACAAAATGAGATTAAAGCTAATTCATAGTTCATTTTTTTATCTTCACCTCATCAATTAAATATTTCTTCTCACAATAAAAACATCTTACTTTCACAGGTTCATCTTTTGTCAAACGGAATTTTGATTTAATATCCTCAGAATTCGTAATACATTTAGGATTCGGGCAAACTATCAGGTTTTCAATATTTTCCGGTATTTCTAAGGATACTTTTTTCTCCACTTCAAAATCTTTAATAATAATGAGTGTAGCATTAGGAGCTACAAGGGCAATACTGTTAACTTCATTGCGAGAAAGTTCTTTATTCTCGATTTTTACAATATCTTTCCTATTTAATTTCTTGCTTGAAAGATTCATGCCAACCATCACTATTTCCGTACCATCCAATTCAAGAATATCCAGAACTTTCCTTACTTTTCCGGCTGTAATATGGTCGATTACAGTTCCATTTTTGATAGCATTAACTTTAATTTGTTTAATCTGGCTCATCTATACCTCCCCCAAAAGAATTGAAATTATGGCCTGACGGGTAAAAACTCCATTCTTAGCCTGCGGAAAATAGTAGGCAAATTCTGTGTTATCGACATCTGTATGAATTTCATCTACCCTGGGCAGCGGATGCATAACCTTGAGGTTTTCTTTAACATTAGAAAGCATCGGTCTTTCCAGGATGTATGAACCTTTTAATTTCTCATAATCTTCCGGATCGGCAAAACGTTCTTTCTGAATTCTGGTAACGTAAAGAACATCCAGATCATCTATGTTATCCTCAATATTTTCATACTCTTCAAATTCAATTTTCTGTGATTTTAAGTCATCTTTAATATATTGGGGCATTTTCAGGAAAGAAGGAGATATGAATTTGAATTTGACATTAAATAGTGCCATCGCCTGTGCCAGCGAGTGAACTGTTCTACCAAATCTCAGATCACCAGCCAACCCGATCGATAAGTTTTCCAAAGTGCCCTGTGTTTTAACGATGGAATACAAATCGAGCAGTGCCTGGGTTGGATGCTGGTTAGCTCCGTCTCCTGCATTTACTACAGGAATATCTACAACTTCGGAAGCATATCGAGCAGCACCTTCTACCGGACTACGCATGATAATAATATCTGAATACTGGGCGATAGTCTGCAAAGTGTCGGCAAAAGATTCTCCCTTCTTCACAGATGTTTGACCTGTTCCACTCATGATGATCGTATCCCCGTTCATACGTTTCATGGCAGTATCGAAAGAAAACATAGTTCTGGTGGACGGTTCAAAGAATAATAGTGCTGCCAGTTTCCTCTGCATATCCGGAACGATCTTTCCTTCTTCGATCTTGCCGGTAACATCCATCAAATGTAAAATTTCCTCTTTGCTTAAATCTCTCATTGAGATCAGATTTTTCATTTACTCTCCTCCTTTTTTCCTACCTTGAAAAGGTTTAAAAAAAATTCTCTTCCTGCTAAACCTTTTCAATGGTTTCTCGCAATTTTAACCATTGAAAAAACTTATTTGAAAGAATTCCTCCGGGTGTAAGTTTTTTCAAGGTATGCTCGGTATCTTCGGCTTTCTCGGTGTTTAATTTCTTATCCGTGAAAATCCGTTTTACCTGTGTCATCCGCGTTTCTAATATTCAATATTAAATATTAAATATTAAATTTCTCATACTCTTTCCAGGCTCTTTCACGATATAACTTTGCTTCCTTTTGGGGATCTTCAGCCTGTAGGATTCCACGGCCAACGATTATACAATCGGCACCACCGCTTACAGCATCTTCGATGGTGATGTATTTCTGTCCCATCGTATCGGAACCTGCTTCTTTTTTCACACCGGGCATCATTAAGAGTTCACTGCCCGGGAATTTAGCTTTGAATCTTTTAATATTATCTACACTGTTACCGTGCCCGATAAATCCTGCTACCCACTGCGGATTCTTCTTGGCAGCTTCAAAACATTTGCGCGTGTAAGTTTCGTTTAGAAGGTTACCTTGGGAACTCATACGAGCCAGCACAAAACCGGCTCTGCCTTCGATATCTTCAAAAAGACCTTTCAGAATACTTTCGCCTGCTACCATGTGCACTGTCACATATTCTGCCCAGTCTGCTATTTTGTAAACACCGTTGCGGAATTGATGTCGAACCGTGTTGCCGATGTCGGCAAATTTGCGGTCTTCAAAAATCAGGAAGTGTTGTCGGGCTGCGTATTCCTGCAGTTTGGGAACGAAATTCTCATCATAATCATCAATGATGTCCACGTGAGTTTTCAGCATCACGATCTCATCACCAACCTTATCCAACATGTCGAAAAACTCTTTTTGCGTTGTTACATCCAAAGAAAGAACCAGGTTGGATTTTTTCTCCTGCATCCTATCTAAGAGTTTTTGGGTGAGTGGGTTGATATACTTTTCTTTCTTTTTCGGTTTGGAAATACTTGCTGTGAAATCATTAACTTCTTTCACTTTTTCATCGGAGATCAAATTCCTGTTCTGCAGTAATTCCAGAATCTCATCCAGATCTATCAAGCTGTGAAGCTTATATCCTTTCTTAGCTAATTCTTCTGTACCGTTCGCACTTCTATCGATAA
>DAOUUD010000174.1 GCA_030668345.1 Candidatus Cloacimonadota bacterium
ACCATATTCTTTTCTTCGTTTCTTGCTGCTATTATTATTGTAACCTTAAGCTTTCTGGTATTATTGCAGTTTTGTTCGGTTTTTAATCCTTGTATGAATAACATTAGGTAATATAAATAGATAATCAAAGAAGCAAATGCAATGGTACTAATTATCTGCAGGATCACTCGTTTATCCTTAACAGTGAATCTATCAGACTATCGATATCATTTTCATCTTCAATTTCAGTTTCCTTCAGCCACACAGGACCTTTCCACAATAAACTGTCCGGACGTGTAACATACTTTTTATTCTTAATTATAGCAGCACCGGTAAGATCGATAGGAGCTGGTTCATGCCTGGGTGCCATTACCATGTAATATGGTCGTAAAGTATCGGGATAGGTCGGTTCCATAATTATCGAATCGGGCCATACATATTCATCTCCACCCATATCTATTACCAATGAATCCATCTCGTTCTCGCGGTATATGGTAGGATAGAAATTATAATTCAAACTATCGGAAAGCAGAGTTGGTTCTGTTCCAGCGATGAATAATTCATCAATTGTTTCTTCATACGGATTTTTGGGAAGAAGTCCTGTTTCTTTGGAAATGGTAACTGTAACAAAACCTTCCGGGCGTTCAAACTGCAAGCTGGAACCATCCACTATCGGTTTTCCCTGGCTGTTCAGGGGAGAATCCAGTTCAATGGCTTTTTTCATGATGAACGGCCATGAAGGCAGGGCTGCTACAGCGCCGGATTGGTTTTTACCAAGAGTAGTATTATCATCAAAACCAACCCAGATACCAATAGTAAGTTTTTTATTGTACCCAATGAACCAGGCATCGCGAAAGTCATCGGTAGTTCCGGTTTTTCCGGCAGCATTCCATTTATAAGTAAGTGATTCTAATGTTTGATAGCCAGACTGCCAGCGAATACCCACACCCGTACCTTCATTAACAACAGACTGCATCAGATTTGCCATCAGGTAGGCTACCTGTTCATTGACCACACGAATTTTATCGGTAGGGATAGATTCCAGTATTTTACCTTTGCTGTCTTCCACCCGTCGAATATAGATCGGATTTACTCTTTCACCGTTATTGGGGAAAGTGGTAAAAGCAGTTATAAGCTGGTATGGCAACACTTCCATAGAACCTACACTTAAAGTATAATAAGGATATACAGGAGTGGTAATACCAAAGCGTTCTGCATATTCCATCACTTTGCGCGGACCCAGATCGTAAATAAGTTTAGCTGCATAAATATTGCGTGATTTTGTTAATCCTTCCCGCAACCGGGTATAACCAAAGTTTCTTAATGAATAGTTTCTGATCTTCCAGAATAATGTATCGCTTTGAATAAAAGAAACAGGTTCATCCTGGATGATAGTAGCGGGTGTATAACCATTTACCAGTGCCGCAGTGTACATAATCGGTTTGAAGGAAGACCCGGGTTGTCTTTTAGATTGCATGATGCGGTTCAGCTTGCTGTGATTGAAATTCCTGCCCCCGATCATTACCCGCACAAAACCGGTTTCGGGTTCGATGGCAAAAACACCACCCTGCACATAAGGAGTTACAATGTTGATTGTATCGCTTGGAAAATCTGTATATTTGAATTCATAATCGTTCTTTTCCTCGAATTTAGCCAAGTTCATATTGAGAACGGAGTCTGCATATTCCTGTAATTCCATATCGAGTGTTGTGTATATCTTCAATCCCCCTGTAAATAGCTGTGTAGTTCCATATTTCTTTTCCAGGATACGGCGGATATATTCGATGAAATAATCTTTCGCTTCAAAATTACCTTTGGATTGGTAAAGCTCGATCTCACTCTCTTTTGCAGCCAGGTAATCTTCTTCTGAAATTACATGTTCTTCGAACATTCTACCTAAAACAATATTTCTTCTCTGCAACGCACGCTCGGGATACCTGAACGGATAATAAGCACTTGGCAATTGCGGCATTCCTATGAGCAATGCTGCTTCCGGGATGGTTAGCTCACTGGCTGTTTTATTAAAATATTTTGTGGAAGCAACTTCGATGCCGTACAAGCCTGGTCCGAATGGTGATTTGTTCAGGTACATTTCCAGGATCTCATCTTTGGAAAAATGCTTTTCAATCCTGACAGCAAGCAGGGCTTCCTTGATCTTTCGAGGAATGGTTTTATCCAAAGACAGGAACATATTCCTGGCTAATTGCTGGGTGATAGTACTGGCTCCCTGGGAGAAATCCATTTTCTTGATATCCATCAGGAGTGCACGTATAAACCCTTTCAGATCCATTCCCCAATGGTGGTAGAAATTCTTATCCTCAACGGCTATTATACCCTTTGTAAGATATTCGGGAAGATCTTTGAGCTTTGTAAGCTGCCTTTTTTCCACATAGAAAATATGGATGAGGTTATCTTTGCGATCATATACTTCCGAACCTACCTTCATCTCATAACTTTGCAATTCAGATAAAGGTGGTAATTCCCTGCTGAAATATCGGAATACTCCGAAACCAATTCCTGCGAAAAAACTGATTATAAAACAAAAAATAATAATATTATTAATAACGGATTTCTTCATATTTTTTACTTAAACCTATTCATAATCTTTTTTGCTAAAAATCCCGTAACCATTCCTGTTACTATTCCCATTAATATCATAAGTGGAGTCAAATAAAATATTGAATTTTCTTTGATAAGCATCAACCTGACAATTACCAACTGCGTTAGAAGGTGAGCTACAGCCCCTGCGATGCTGATGCCAATTACACTGAAAGCTATCTTCGAGCGAATGAAAACCAGCATAACAATTAAAGCTGCCAGGCTGCCACCAAAAGAAAATAAAGTTGTAGGACTGAGTACAGTTCCCGTAAAAAAGCCGCCAATAAATGTTTTAGCAACAGCAACCACAAGTGCTGAACGGAAATTCCATTTTATTAGAAGTATCAGAACAACTACGTTGGAAAGCCCGATCTTCATAAAAGGGAACGGTCTGGGAAGCAGGTTTTCCAGAACATAAATGGAAATTGCCAGGGCAGTAAAAAAGGCAAGATGTATAAGTCTGAAATTTTCAATATTATTTAACCCGGTCTGTAGCTTTGAATCTTCCAATATCCTTTTCCTATCTGTATTCGATAAAACAAAGCGGGTATCCCAAAGCATAGGAATAACCCGCAAAGCATATGAGTTCAGGATTTATTTGTTTGCCTTTTCAAAATCGAGCATGAACTGTGCCAGGACTTGAACTGCTTTCATGGGAAGTGAATTATAAATGGAAGCCCTGCAGCCACCCACACTTCTATGACCTTTTAGCCCTATCATACCTTTAGCTTTTGCTTCGGCGATGAATTTCTTTTCCAGCTCTTCGCTGGGAAGCCTGAAGGGAACATTCATGTAGGAACGGTCTTCTTTGACTACAGTTCCACGATAGAAATCGGAACTATCAAAAATGTTATAGATATAATTTGCTTTTTCTTCATTGTATTTAGCACGTGCTTCCAGTCCCCCCTTCTTCTCTATCCATTTAAGTACTTCACCTATTACATAGATACCGAAAGCAGGCGGAGTATTGAACATGGAACCTTTGTCTATATGCGTTGCATAATCCAGCATGGTGGGAAGTCCGCTGTTTTGCTTTTCCATTATATCTTTACGAATTACAGCAAAAGCTACTCCTGCCGGTCCGATATTTTTCTGAGCACCGCCATAGATCAGAGAATATTTTTTAAAGTTAAGCGGACGGCTGAGGAAATTAGAAGACATATCGGCTATAAGCGGAATATCTGCGGGAACATCGGGGTCCATCTTCCATTCGGTTCCGCGGATAGTGTTATTGGTTGTTATATGCAGGTAAGCAGGATTTGGGGATAGCTGCCAGGTTTTGGGAATATAAGTAAAATCCTTATCTTCGGAAGAAGCTGCAACATGCATTTGTTTACCGATCTTTTTGGCTTCCTTCAGAGCTTTGGTTGCCCAGGTACCTGTATTGAT
>DAOUUD010000040.1 GCA_030668345.1 Candidatus Cloacimonadota bacterium
GGCTAATGTAACACGAACTTATAAAAATGCTGTCAAACTGATTTCTGAAAACAAAAAAGTTCCGGAGAATTTAAAAAAAGAACTGAACAAAGTGAGCCACAGATATTATACTGAGGGTTTCTTTGATAGCTTTGATTCTGCAACCACCCAGTTTTATGATTCTTCCACCTATATAAGAGATTACCAATTTATCGGTGAAATAATAAAAAATGAAAAAAAATCCATTTATATTGCTGTCCGGGCTAAATTCAGTGTTGGAAATGAGATTGAGATCATCTTCCCTGATATGAACAACGATTTCTTGCTTGAAGTATCGAATCTTTACAATGAGGAAGGAGAACCTATCTCCTTTAGCAAACCCAACACGATCGTCAGGATTGATATCGACAAAGAAATTCCCTCTTATGGAATTGTGAGAAAAAAAATTCGGAAATAAAATATATGAAAAAAATAGTATTAATACTGTTTATACTACTTTCTGTTAATCTGTTCAGTCAAAACGATACGGAGTTAAAACAGCTTTTCGAAAAGGCTAAAGCAAGCAATGAGCAAAGTAATTTCATGCCAATCTATGAAGATCTATCAGCAAATCATACAGATTCCTATTATGGACAATTAGCGCTCATGGAACTGGCAAAGATATATATCCTGGAAAGAAAATATAGCAATGCCATAAAATCTTTAAAAATGATTCATCATCAGGACATTGCAGATAAACAATACTGGCTGGCAAAAGCGTACTTGAAAGAAGATAAATTGCAGCTTGCAATTGTCTCTGCCCAGATATTTATTTCCGAATCGGACGATAACGATAAGATCGAAAATGCGTATTTCATCATTGCAGAAGCTTATATTCAACAAAACATGTACAAGCGCGCATTTAATACATTGGAGACACTGCGAACTTCCAAATATATTAATAATAATATCCCGCTTCTTCATTTTAAAATGGGAAACTGTAAAGAACTTATGGGCAAATATGAAGATGCCCTGATTTGTTATAAAAAACTTAAAAAAGATTTTCCCTATCACCAATACAGTTACCTGGCGGAAGACAGGTTGTTCGAACTGAAAAATGATGATAAGATCAATGTCTCTCTTTCTAATATAAATTCTTATCGACAAGATGAACCGAAACAGGAAACTGAAGCAGCAACCGGAGAATATAAAGTCTATTTACAGGTGGGAGCTTTCAGCTCGGAAGAGAACGCTGTTAAGCTGGGTAAAAAAGTAAAACAAATCGGATATGATTTTATTGTCTTCTCAAAGATAAAAGATAATGATCAATTATTTGTGGTGGCTGCAGGACCTTTTGAAAAGGATAAGAAACTGAAAGAAGCAATGAAGAAACTGGAAAAAAATGACATGAAACCTTATGTAATAAAAAGATAATAAGACCATGAAAAAAAAGAAGATGCTCACTCCCATGCTGAAGCAATTCCTGGAAATCAAGAACCAGCATCCTGATAAACTTATTCTGTTTAGAATGGGTGATTTTTACGAGACTTTCTTCGATGATGCCAAAGTTGCTTCCAAAGTACTGGGCATTACTCTTACAGCCAGGAATAAAAAGGCAGATGATCCCATTCCACTTGCCGGATTTCCTCACCATGCTTTGAACAATTACCTTGATAAATTGGTGAAGTATGGTCTTAAAATTGTTATTTGTGAGCAGCTGGAAGATCCCAAAAAAGCTAAAGGACTTGTTAAAAGAGGAATTATCGATATTATTACACCGGGCTCTATAATAGATGGTCACCTTATAGATAAAACAGATCACAATTACCTGGCTTGTATATATTTACACGAAAAAAAAGAGCAGCTGGGTTTTTCGGTTATTGATGTTTCAACGGGTGATTTTCTGTTCACCGAACTTGGTAGATCTCAACTTAAAAATGAATTAATGCGCTTGAAACCTGCAGAAATAATAATCGTAGATAAAGAAGTTGAAGCATTGATCAATAAGAAAGAATTGGAATATGATCCGACGATAACGATTTTCGATAGCTGGTATTTCGAACCCGATGAAGCTGAAAAAGCATTAAAAGATCATTTTGGAACCTCAACATTGGAAGGTTTTGGAACCCAGAACAAACCTGCAGGTACTACTGCTGCCGGTGCAGCTCTTTCTTATATTAAATCACTGAAGAACGAGCAGCTAAAACATATCAGTCAACTCAGATATTATTCTCTGGAAAACTTCATGCAGCTTGATGAAATATCTCGCCGTAACTTAGAACTAACCCGTTCTATTCGCTATGGAAGCAATTTTGGAACATTAATTTCTGTTATCGATAAAACAGAAACACCCATGGGTGCTAGAAAACTAAGGGACTGGCTTCTTAATCCTCTTATCGATCTGGAACAGATAAATTCCAGATTGGATGCGGTAGGATGTTTTAAAGAAAATATTGCCTTCACAAATGATCTGCGTGCAATCCTGAAAAACATTGGAGATCTAAGCAGGATAATCGGTAAGATAGGAACTAAACGAGTAAATCCGCGAGATGTAGAAGCTTTGAAAAACTACCTGGAAACTGCTCCTTTGGTTTCTGAACTGCTCCAGGAATTCAATGACCCACTTATCTGTCGGATAAAAAATGATATCCGGGATTACTCTAATATCCTGAACCTGATAAAATCTGCTATCTGTGAAGAACCACCACTTCTGATTACTGATGGGAATATTATTAAAGACGGATACAATCAAGATCTTGATGAACTGAGAGAGATAAGTAAAAGCGGCAAAGGCTGGATAGCAAAACTGGAAAACGAGGAACGAAAAAGGACCGGCATCTCTTCCTTGAAAGTAAATTACAACAAGGTTTTTGGCTATTATATTGAAGTTACAAAAACACATAAAGATAAAGTTCCTGATCATTATATCCGCAAACAGACGCTGGTAAATGCAGAACGCTTTATCAGCCCCGAATTAAAAGAATATGAAGCAAAAGTATTGGGAGCAGAAGAGCGGATTAAGAATTTAGAATATGAACTTTTTTCCGAAATTCGTGAGCAGCTTTTCGAACAGGTTGAATTAATGCAGATGTACGTTGAGGTCATATCACAGGTAGATGTGCTGGCAAATCTGGCTTTTATTGCCTATCAACACAATTATATCAAACCCGACTTCAACACTGATGGTCTGGTTGAAATAAAAGGGAGCAGACATCCGGTTATTGAACAGCTTTTAGAGAATGAAGATTTTATTTCAAACGATGTAAACCTAGATGATCAAAACAATCTTATTTCTCTTATCACAGGTCCAAACATGGCAGGAAAGTCCACTTATCTTCGCCAGGTAGGGCTTCTATCCATTATGGCACAAATGGGAAGTTTCATCCCGGCAGAATCTGCTAATTTACCTGTTTTTGATAAAGTGTTTACCAGGGTAGGAGCTTCCGATAACCTAGCTATGGGACAAAGCACGTTCCTGGTGGAAATGATAGAAACTGCCAACATTCTTAATTCAGCTACACCACGGTCACTTATTCTTCTGGATGAAATTGGGCGCGGCACCAGCACATTCGACGGATTAAGCCTGGCTTGGTCTATTGTGGAATATATCCATAATAATTCAAAGATCTCTGCAAAAACACTTTTTGCCACACATTATCACGAACTCACAGAATTAGAAAATGTACTGCCCAGAGTTAAAAATTATAATATCGTAGTAAAAGAATGGAACGATAAAGTGATCTTTTTAAGAAAGATCGAACGAGGTTCTGCAGACCAGAGTTATGGCATCCAGGTAGCCCGGCTGGCTGGTATACCTTCTAAAGTAATTAAGCGTGCAAAACAGATACTGCACAACCTGGAAGAACACGAATTAAGCCCGCAGGGTCTTACTGCAACAGCAAAAAGACAGCTTGCCAGGAATACTGATCAAATAGACATTTTCGATGCCATCATAGAAAAAGCAGACCAGAAAAATGAGATACTGGAAGAGATCAAAGAGCTTGATATTGATAACCTGACCCCTATAGAAGCGATAAAAAAACTTTCGGAATTGAAAGATAAATTGTAACATCGGATGATAATTATGGATTATAAGAATTTAACTTCTCCCTGCGGATTGGATTGCTGGAATTGTATTATGTATCTTTCCAAAGATAACAAAGCAATTCGTAAGATGCTATCAAAAAAAATGAATCTTCCTGAAGATAAAGTTTCATGTCCCGGATGCAGGAATTCAAACGGTACGATAGATTTCCTCGATATGAAAGAACCCTGCAAAGTATATAAATGTATAACCAGAAAACAAATTGATTTCTGCTCTGAATGTAATGATTTTCCCTGTGAGAATCTTCAACCCTATGCTCAACTTGCAGATAAAAGACCTCACAATATTAAAGCGTTCAATCTCTGTTTAATTAAAAAAATGGGTTTGGAAGTTTGGGCAAAAACAAAAGCAAAATCTGTTAGAGAAAGTTATTTTTCTGGCAAGCTGGAATTATAAATGATAATCGTAAGTGCCTGCCTTGTAGGTATCAACTGCAGATATGACGGTGGAAACAATGCCAATCAGAAAGCTATTGAGATGGTAAACAAAGGTTTTGCCATTCCGGTATGTCCCGAGCAGTTAGGCGGATTGACCACACCCAGAATTCCTGCGGAGATCATTGGGAATAAAGTTATTAATAAAAATGGTGAAGATGTTACCGGTTATTTTAAGAAAGGTGCCCAGGAGACACTACAAATAGCTAAACTGGCAAATTGCCGGAAAGCAATATTAAAACAGAGTTCTCCCTCCTGTGGTTGTGGTAAAATTTACGATGGTACTCATACTGGAAAGATAATTGCCGGTAAAGGTATTACAGCAAAATTGCTAGAAGCTAATGGAATAAAAATTATCACTGAAGAATATCTGTAATAAAAAATGCCGGAATACTACGCTCCGGCATCAATATTCATTTGGACAAAATTCTCAATAACTATTTATAAATTATTTGCCCTTTTTCTTGTGTCTGTTCTTACGAAGTCTTTTTTTTCGTTTGTGATTACTGATCTTGTATCGTTTCCTCTTTTTTCCGCAGGGCATTAATCCTCCAGGTGTCTATTAAAGTTTATCTTGATTAGCTTCGTTGACTTCGTCTTTGAAAGCTCTTGAGAATTTAAAAGTGGGAACAACCCTTGAGGGAACCTGTACTTTCTCTTCTGTTTTTGGATTGCGACCAATACGTTCTTTACGAAGTTTAAGTTTAAAAGTACCAAATCCTCTGATCTCGATGTGCTTACCGTCTTTCATAGAATCTTTTACAGCTTCCAGAAAAGCGTCAACAGCAAGAGCCACATCTTTACGAATAATACCTGTTTCAGCCGAAACTGATCTAACTAAATCTGCTTTTGTCATAATTTATTTCTCCTTCTTAAATTATAAACGCTATTCCTTCTCTAAAAACAGCTTTTTTCTGTCAAGCACTTTTTATGTAACTTAATAAAAATAGGCATCTTACAAGAAAATAGGTTAATCTTAACCAATTTCAGGTCATTTTCTGCCCTATCAAAGATGATTAGAATCGATGATTAGTTATCATTTTATGCGTGTGAATCCTCTTTATTACAGCTATTTATTTATTGACAGCAATAAAGTTAATTATTATTTGGATGAATTTAAAATTATTTAAGTTAAGGAATAATAGTGAATCTAATAAAGTTTGGATTAATCGGTTGTGGTCGTATTTCAGCTAAACATTTTGAGGCAATTGCACAAATCGAGAATGCTGAAATTATTTCCTGCTGCGACATTATTGAAAAAAAAGCCAGAGAAGCTTCTGAAAAATATAATATAAAAACTTACTATAAAGATTATAAAAAAATGCTGGATACAGAAAAGCTCGATGCTGTTCTCATCTGTACTCCCAGCGGTTTACATCCCCAGATGGGTATCGAAGCTGCCAATAGTAAAATACATGTTGTAACCGAGAAACCTATGGCCATTACACTTGAATCTGCAGATGAGCTTGTTAATGCCTGTGATTTGAATGAAGTCGAACTTTTCGTGGTAAAACAGAATCGCCTTAATCCTCCTATTCAACTTCTGAAAAAAGCTATTGATAAAGGCAGGTTTGGAAGATTATTCAGTGCAAATGCTACAGTTCGATGGACTCGACCACAAAATTATTATGACATGTCAAAATGGCGGGGTACATGGGAATTTGATGGCGGAGCATTTATGAACCAGGCTTCCCATTATTTCGATCTTATCCAATGGTTAATGGGACCGGTGGAATCTGTAATGTCTTTCACTACCACTTTAAATCATGATATCGAAACCGAAGACCAGGGAGCTGGTATCATTCACTTCAGGAACGGGGCGATTGGAGTGGTTGAAGTAACTATGAATACTTATCCCAAAAATTACGAAGGCTCAATTACCATAATGGGTGAAAACGGTACTGTAAAAATTGGTGGAGTAGCTGTGAACAAAGTTGAACACTGGGTATTCAAAGACTACGATGACGATGATAAACTGATCGAAACAGTGGAAACCAATCCCATCAGTGTTTATGGATTCGGTCATTTGGGATACTTAAAAGATGTGGTGAAAGTACTGCAGGAAAATGGTAAACCAAAAATAGACGGTCGCAGTGGCAGAAAATCATTAGAAATGATCCTGGCTATGTATGCCTCTGCCAGAACCGGAAAAAAAATAGCAATTCCACTAAAAAATTAGAATGCCCTAATAAAAGAGGTTAATTTTGTTAATTCAAGAGTATTTTCAAACCCGAAGTGAAATATTGGAAAAAGCATTAGATAGTTATCTGGCACCTTCAGATGAATATCCATCTCAACTCCATGAAGCTATGAGATATAGTATATTCAATGGTGGTAAAAGACTCCGCCCTATCCTGTTCTTTGCCACCTATGAAATGCTTATCGGCCGGAAGAATGTTAACCGGCTGGAGAGATTACTTCCTGCAGCATGTGCCCTGGAACTGGTTCATGCAGCTTCCCTCATCCACGACGATCTACCCAGCATTGATAATTCCAGCGAACGAAGAGGAATGCCAAGCTGTCATGTAAAATTCGACGAAGCTACCGCTATTATGGCAGGTGACGCCCTGCTAACAAAAGCGATAGAAGTTCTTACTGATATCAAAAATAAAAAAGTAGCCTTAGCCTGCATCCAGTTACTTACCAGAGCTATATCCACTCGTGGAATGATAGGTGGACAGGCAGTGGATATTCTTTCTGCAAAAAAGAAAATTAATATAAACACTCTTCGCTATATTCACCTGAAAAAAACAGGATCTCTGCTACAGGCAGCAGTAGAACTCGCCTGTACTATCTACGACGCAGAAGAGAATATAAGCATCACCCTTGGTAATTTTGCCCTCAATCTTGGCTTAGCTTACCAGATAGTTGACGACATCCTGGATGAGGTTGGAAGTTTTGAGGTTCTTGGAAAGGAACCGGGTGAAGATTCACGAAATTATAAAGCTACATACCCTTCACTTATTGGTTTGGAAACATCCAAGAAAACCGCAGAAAAACTTCTACGTGATTCTTATAACATGATTAAAAATATGAAAAATAATGATATTTTAATTGAATTTGTTAATATGATAAAAGAAAGGTTACCATAACAAAATATGCCGTACTTAATAATCATCAGACCACTTAACTGCCTTTTTGTTGCTTTCTCAGTTTTTTTTGGTGCTTTTTACCATAGCAGCTTTAGCAATTTTTCCCCTGTTTTATTCGCCATGATCTCTGCTTCTATGATCGCAGGAGCGGGTTATGTTATTAACGATTTCTTCGATTTGCCGATAGACTCGGTGAACAAACCAGAGCGGGTTCTTCCTTCCGGTAAAATCAGCCCAAAAACTGCTTACATATTTTCTTTAATACTTTTCATTTTGGGCATCGCAATCAGTTTTCTTACACAGAATATTTTTTGTGTATTTATCGCTGTTTTAAATAGTATCCTGTTGTTTCTCTATGCCAGATTCTTTAAGATGAGTTTCTTAACAGGAAATTTCCTGGTGGCATTTGCAGCTGGAAGTACATTTATTTATGGTGGATTGAGCGGTGAAAATCTGATAAACGGTGTGATCGTGGCACTTTTTGCATTTCTCTATACTTTAATAAGAGAATTCATTAAAGATGGAGAGGATATCGAAGGTGATTCCAATGCAGGAGCAAACACCATGGCTGTGTTGTATGGTAGAAAGAATTCTGTTTTAGTTTCCATATTACCTGCACTGGGGATCATCGTGTTTACATATTATCTCTTTCAGTTGAAACTTATGATATTAGATACGTTCATCATGATGAACCTGCTGATTTCTGTACCATTAACAATTTTTATTATTTATTTACTATTAAACATAAATAAAAAAAGCTTCTCAAGGATATCGTCTTTAATAAAATTAGATATGTTCTTACTTTTAATAATTTTATGGGTTGGATAAAATGAAAATGTATGAAAAGCTTTTGGAATTAGCAAAAAAACAAGCAAATTATT
Organism: Candidatus Cloacimonadota bacterium; assembly: GCA_030668345.1. GTDB lineage: Bacteria > Cloacimonadota > Cloacimonadia > Cloacimonadales > TCS61 > JACNIV01. The sequence continues at coordinate 8,471 of DAOUUD010000040.1, forward strand.
TTTGCTTGATCGATCCGGATAATCTCTCCAGTGAAGAAGCAGTGCATTGCGCCAGGTTATGCGAAGAAAATGGCGCCGACGGACTACTGGTGGGTGGAAGCCTGATGATAAACAACCGCTTTGAATCGAATCTAAAACAAATAAAAGAGAATGTAAAAATTCCTGTTTTCATCTTCCCTGGCATCTTCAATTTTGTTTCTCCCTATGCAGATGCTCTTTTGCTTCTCTGCGTTATCACCAGCCGTAATCCACAAATGCTTATCGGCGAGCAGGTACGTGCTGCCCCACTAATCAAACATTACGGACTGGAAGCTATAGGAACGGCTTACATGCTTATTGAATCAGGAAACAATACCTCGGTTCATTTCATGAGCGGCAGTATGCCGTTACCCCGTACAAAGAACGACATCGCCGTAGCACACGCTCTTGCCGGTGAATATCTTGGCATGAAACTGATCTATATGGACGCTGGAAGCGGTGCAAAATATCCAGTAAGCAACGAAATGATATCGGCTATCCGGCAAAATGTGTCTCTTCCCATTATTCTGGGTGGAGGTATTAAAAGTCCCGAGATCGCAGTTCAAAAAGCTAAAGCCGGTGCAGATTTTATCGTAACAGGAAATATACTTGAAAATAACCTGGACCCAAAATTGATCAGGGAATTTGCAAACGCAATACACAGCATAAAAAGATAATGATCGATATCCATACACACATTCTTCCCGCTTGTGACGATGGTTCACCGGATATGGAAACGTCTTTGAAGAAGATCAGGAAAATGGCAGAAGCAGGAATTGATGGCATTGTTCTAACGCCTCACTTTATGAGAAATCAATATCATAACACTTTCAATGTAATAACCAGTAAATTCAAAGAATTAAAAAGCCAGCTTAAGAAGGAAAATATTCCCGTAAACATCTATCAAGCTGCGGAAGTCTACCTGGATGGTAATATTATAAAAGACATTGAGAGTGAAAAACTGGTTATTGCTGATACTAATTACGTTCTGGTAGAAACCAATTTAACCGGTTTACCTTCGAATCTATTTGATATTTTATATGAACTTGTAAAAAGTGGTTATCGCCCCATTTTAGCACATCCAGAGCGGTATGCTAATATAATAAATGATCCCTCCTCTGCAGAGGATCTTGTACATCGAGATATTTACATGCAACTGAATGCCGGCAGCTTGATCGGACATTATGGACGATCGGTAAAAAAAGCAGCCTGGTATCTTCTGGAAAAAGGACTTACTCATTTTCTGGCCTCCGATGACCACTGTAAAAGTGAAAATTACAGCCTTCCTGCCGCCATGGAAGAGATCAGGAAACAGATCGATGATTATACTGTAAAACTTCTCACAGAGGTCAATCCCGAAAAAATGTTGAACAATGAAAAGATAGATTTCTTTTATCTTGAATCCACAGAAGATGCACCGAAAGGTCTATTAAACAGGATTTTTAGATAAATGAGCGAAAAAATATTAATTACAGGAAGCAGCGGCTTTATCGGCAGGAATATTCTGCGCCAGCTCTTGCCAAAGAAATACGAGATAACGGCATTGATACGTCCTCGTACAACCGCTGCCCGGATTGCAGAATTTACTGCAAATGTAAAATTTGTGGAAATAGACCTTGCAGATATCGCAAAACTGAAAGCGTTCCTGGAAGCAAACGTATTTGATATTATCATTCATATCGGAGCGATAAGGGGTGGCAGGAATTGTTCGAAGACGAATTTTTTCAACACAAATGTGAATGCAACCGAGCAGCTTGTATTAAATGCTCAACATTATAATTCGGCATTTATTTTCTGTTCATCGGTGGGTGTGTTCGGGGCAATTCCTTTGGAGCTTCCTGCCAACAATTCAACAAAAAGACAGTCGGATAATTACTATCACTTCACAAAGATCAGGGCAGAATCCATTATTCAGAAACATGTTATGTACGGTTTAAAAGCAGCTATCATACGGCCTGCCATTACATATGGTATCGGTGATTTTGGATTTCCACATACACTTATCAAACTTATAGATAAAAAATTGCTTTACCTGCCCGATACCGACGTAAGAATTCATCTGACCGATGTGGATTTATTGTCTCAAGCATTTCTGAAATTAACAGAATCTGATTTCACTCCGGGAGTTGCATACAATGTAGCAGACAAAGAGCCGGTTGAATTGCATGAACTGGCAAATTTTATCAGTAAAGAACTGCGAGGGCAACCCTATCCCGGTAAGAAAAATATCGATAAGAAGTATTTTCGAAGAGGAGAAAAAATCTCACGTTTCTTTCATAACGAACTCTGGACTGCACGGTTTGAACTGATCTCCAGAAGCTGGTATTACGATACTATTGAAACCTACAAAGATCTGCTGTTAAAACCGGTTGATACTATTCCGAATTTTAAGACCGTGACCGACTGGTATAAGCAATCAAAAATCAAGAAGTAGAAATTACAAGATGGCAATTCCGATCTTAAAGAACTGGAAAACCTATTTCACCACTCCCGATGAAGGATTAGGATCATCTTATGAAAGGATCGTTCTGAACAAAAAGCTGGCAACCTTGTGTAAACATTTTCAGATAAGTAAGGTTCTGGAA
>DAOUUD010000009.1 GCA_030668345.1 Candidatus Cloacimonadota bacterium
TCATCCCATCTTGCGTATACTTTTTCCAAAATTTCCAGGCTTTTCTCAGCATCGAATTCACCGATCAATTCGGCAATTGTAAGGATAATATTTTTATCTTGCCAGGGGAATTCCAATGCATTATAAAGTAGTTTTTTATCTGCCGGTGGGTCATGTTCTTTTTGAAAAAAATAATAAGCTATCTGGTTTCTGGCTGTGGGATTTTGCTTGATAGCCAGCTTGAAGAATTTTCTCGCCCGTTTGTGATTTTGTTGGATATTATAGGCTTCCGCTAAGATGGAAAGTATCTTTACCGAATAGAGTTTCCGAGCATAATATTCTTCTCCCAGCTTGATGATCTCATCCTGGTATTCCGGCTTAAAAAGAGATACCAGAGTCATTATTTCCAGCAATTTCTCTTTAATGAAAATATTCGTGGAATCTGCCTGGTCTGCTTTTTTATAAAGTTCTATGGCAGCTACAAAGTCTTTTTGCTGGAGTGCTGCTTCTGCAAAAGAGAAGTAAATGGCAGATTGTTCGTTGGGCAGGGAAAGAGCGTTTTCTTGTGAAACCTTATTTACTGCGCAACCGGCTAAAACTATCAGAATTAGCAGAAATGGAAAATATTTAGCCATAGCTGCGGTTAGAATGTCATATTATAGATCAGGGTAAGGGTTCTGTCACAACCCTCGGTATCATCCCTGTTTTGCAGGATGTCGTAGAAAGAAATTTTCAGAACCAGGTTTTCTGTAAAATGAATATCAAAAGAAGCGTTCAAAAAACCTAATCCTCTTACAATCGTGTCTTTGTTATCGTTCCAGGCAGTATCATATTCGCCAAGTATAACTATCATATCTCCCAGTGTCTTATCGAATCCCAGAAAGATATTCGGTTCATCATCTTTGTCTTCGGTTTCCAGGCTGTAATTAATACCGCCGTGAATTCCCATATTTCCCAGGAAGAAATAGTTTTTACTGGCTGTAAGGTAAACGCCTTTGGATTTGATATCATACCGTCTATCGCCTTCGTCATATTTGCCGTGTCCCTGCGAATCGTAACCGATAGCCAGGGCAGGAAGCTGGTTTGTTTCGTCCAGGAAACGCAGTTTGGCATTAAATTCTACCCGGTCATGCCAGTTGGGAGCTTTATTTCCCACAAGATTTTCTGCTCCATAATTTACACCGAACATAAACCTGGGGAAAAGCCCAACCCTGGTGCCAAGTATCAGACCGTTATTTTTGTAAAGTTTACCGGATATTTCTGCCTCACCTTTCTGAAGTATCCCTGCCGTGGGAGTATCAATTAATGTATTTAATTCGAAAGCAAAACAAATACTGCCGATCAAAAAAAGACCAATGAACAATCCTGCTTTTTTCATCTTAATCTCCTTGTGCTAATTGATTATTTTTAATAACTATCGAACTGCTGATGATCTCCAGCTCGATCAATGCTTCCAGTTTGCTGCCTTCCGGATAATAAACAGAGTTATCGATAAGATAAGCTTTTTTGCCTTTCTCATCGAAAAAAGCAAAACTCTGAAAAGTGCCGCCCACAGTATGTTTTAAATTCTGCCATCTGCCTGAAAGCTTCCAACCCTGGTATTTATCAAGCTGAAATTTCTCTATCCGTACATCTTCTTTCCGGAATTCATCCTCGTCGTAATACTTCCAGGCCAGTTCAGCTCTTTTTTTCTTCAACCACTCTTTGCCGACATCATTTTGATCCATCTCCTCGAAATAGACCGAAACATATCTATCGGGACTATTCCTGAGACGAGCAATGAACGATATAAAATTATTTTTATTATCTTTTTTGTAAAGGATATATTTTTTGGGGAGCTTCAGTTCCCATGGGTATTCTTTAAAACTTCCTGCAGAATAGACCGGAGTTTTGTAAACCTGCCCGGAAATTCTTTCATAGAGCTTTTCTTTGAATTCCTCAAAGATCTGGTTTGCATTGAGAATATTAAATTTGAGCAGATTCGGTTCGTTATCAGCTAAAATGAACAAAACGAATTGATCGTTCGCCCACACATTTTCCATGGGATACATTCCCACCAGATTGGTTTTTATATCCTTTTCAATTTGCGAGCCCATGATCTCTTTTATATAGTTAGAAACAGGCTGATCGGATGCCAGATGGCTGAAAAAAATAAGATTATTGAATTTATAGAAATTATCCATATTCTGGATAGGTGCACGTTTAATTTCGAAGAATTGTTCATTTTCCGTAGTGAATACAAATCTTTCTAAATTCTGCCGCAGGAAGCCCTCGGCATATTTCCATACATTGTCATCGGCAAAAACATAGATCGTTTGCTGGTGTCCCCAACTCATCGGTTTATGGGGGTCTATCTTTTTGCTTTTAGATAAATGTTTTGTTTCCTGTTGAGAACAGCCTATAAAAAACAAAATAATAAAACTCAGGATCATGTACTTACGCATTATTTTGCTTCTCTGCGGTTTTTTAAAATCTTGCGAACATCAAAAATATAACTGATTCCAGATAGAAAGGTGATTACTGCTATTATCCAAAAAAGGGTTTGAAAACCATTCCTGATCTTTTCCTGATAAGCTATTAGATGCTGTGATAATAATGAATAATAAAGAAGAGCTACAATAATTCCGGTTATCTGGAAAACCGTCTTTAATTTTCCCCATATATTCGCAGCAATGTAGATCTTACGCCTGATATAGTAATTTCTCATAAGAGAGACGAGTAGTTCCCTGAAAAAGATAATATATAAGGCATATACATTTATCAGTTCTAATGGTTGAATAGTGATTGCGAACAGAGCTATGAGAACCAGGAGTTTGTCGGCAAGCGGGTCCATAATTTTACCGAAATCGGTAATTGCATTGAATTTTCTAGCCAGCATTCCATCAAAGTAATCGGTAATTCCGGCAATAATAAATACTACTGTTGCCCAGCGTAAACTGTTTTCGGAATGAATAAGAATGGCAAGCCAGAAAAAGACAGGGACAAGAAACATGCGGAAAATGGTTAACGAGTTTGGAATATATTTTTTCATCAGATGTTTTTTCCTAAAAATATCCTGCTCATTAAAATGCTGATAATTATGGCAGCGAATTCAACACCGAACAATCTGTAGTCAATTTGAATATTTATATATTTGAAGTACATTGCAGCAAAATAAAGACCGGTAACCAGCAGTAAAGGAGCAAAACAAAGCCAGAGTGAATTGAGTATGAACTGCTTACGCCTTATTTTTCTATTGCCACCGGAAGAGCGGAAAACCTTCCAGAAATCGTTACTTTTTATTTCGAAATGAATTCTTAAAAAAATGGTAATGAACACAAGCAAAACCAGTAATAGCACATTTCCACCATAATATATTTTCGTCAGTAATTCCAGCTTATTCCGGTTTATCTGCCACAGATCACTATCATAATTTACTATCAGTTCTATATATTCAGAAGAAGAGAGTATTTTTTCCAATTCTTCTTTCTGCGGGGTTTGAAAGGCTGTTCCATCGAAGGAGATATTCATTAGGCTGGGCAGGTTGTAGGAAGATAAGATAGCTTTGGCATTATCCAAACCGTAGCCAGAGATCAGTTTTTCAGCAACGATGGAATCAGCTTCGATGATGATATTTCTGATGAAGGAAAGATCGTTTAATTCCTTCGCCAACGAATCCAGCAGGGTAATGTCGTTTGAAAAGATGAACATCGGCAGTTCGGAGATGTTGGCTTCTAACACTTTTTTTTGGTGATTATAACCGATGTGCAGTAAATCCCAGGTTGTCAGCAGAATGATGATTATAATTATCTGGAAAAAGATACCTTTTTTCACAGTATCACCACTCTTTTATCCTGCACCCTACAGGTAACATCGAAATGTTCCATTTTATTTTTGGAAGTAGCCAGTAGGGAAGAGCCGCTGTTGAGAGCATATTCACAGATTTCTAAAGCTTTTAGCAGGTTCTTCCCATCAAAGAAGTTATCCATATCGTCTATAAGGATAAGATAGGGAAGCTGGATCACCGCTCTGATAAGTTCTACAAATTTCTGAGAGGAAAAAGGAAGGCAATTTATTTTTGTTCTGATTTTTTCATTCAGTCCGGTTATGGCACATAAGTCTGTGATTTTTTGTTTTTGGCGTGAGCTTATGTTTTCCAGTGGCAGGACAATGTTTTTCCAGACGGATTCATTCATTAAAAGGTGTGTGTGATTTTCTACAAGAATGGTTTTCTTTCGTTTCTTATAGAAAAGCGGTGGTTTTTCTTTGATGAGGATAGAGCCTTCGAATTTCGTGAAATCGCCATGGATAGACTTGAGCAGAAGTGTCTTACCGCTGGAATTATCTGCAAAGAGATTTATCTTTTTCCCACCGGCAAATAAAACTTCGTCTATCAGCATGAATCTTTCATTTTCAAAACACAGGGCAAAATTCTCAATTTTAAGCATATTTCAGTACCACTAACACCTTTTTTTTATTTTCTGTTTTGGAGAATATAATTTTTTCTTCAAATTTTAGGTCAACTCTTTTCGCAGAATCCAAGAGTTCATTTATTCTGCTTATGGGATAGAGCAGGTATGCTTTCCCTTCTGGTGTTAAATTTCTTTTCACTGCCATTAGAACATCATGCATAGTGCACATGATCTCATGCCGGGAAATAGCTCTTTCTCTGTTAGGACTTATCTTGCCATCTGCAATTGCATAATATGGTGGATTTGAAATGATCAAATTGAATTTTTCTTTTGCGGAAAAGCTTTTCAGATCAGAACATAAGAAGCTTGTATCAACTTCTGCCAATCGGGAATTTTCTTTGGCCAGTTTTACCAGGTGGGGTTGTATATCGATGCCGGTAATTTGCCAGGTGGGACGATAATAAGACAATATTATGGAAATAATCCCGTTACCACTGCCCAGTTCAAGCACAGATGATCTTTCTTGTTTAAAGTGACGCAGTACTGTTTTCACAATAAAAGCCGTGTCTGAAGTGATTGATTGACCGCTGCTGCTTTGGAATATTGTTTTGCCAAATGGCAACTTAACCGGTATTTTGTTTTCCATTATGGTTTTTTAGGAGTGCAGACCTAAGATGCTAATGCGAAGTGTGCCCGAAACCTCCGCTGCCGCGCGTTGTTTTATCCAATTTTTCAGTTACTGCAAAGTCCACGATTTCATGCTTTGCAATTACCATTTGAGCTACGCGTTTTCCCGGGGTAATGATAAAATCTTCCTTACTAAAATTAAAGAGAATAATCTTGATCTCTCCCCGGTAATCAGCATCGATAGTACCGGGTGCATTTAAAACACCGATTCCATGTTTTATAGCGAGTCCGCTTCGTGGACGGATCTGTGCTTCGTAGCCAGAAGGAAGTGAAATAGCAATTCCTGTGGGGATCAGCTTCACTTCTCCTTTTTTCAGGATGATATTTTGCTGATGGCAGGAATAAAGGTCATAACCTGCAGCATGTGTACTCATGCGGTGTGGTAATTTGGCTGATTTATCTATTTTGTGAATTTTAACTTCGATCATTAAAACTTTCTTGTAAGTATAAAATCACAGAGCATCAAAAGTAGTTTTGCCTTTTCACCATATGGTTCCAGCAAGGCTTTTGCTTGTGTGATAAGTTTTTCGGCCATCTCTCTGGATTTTTCCAATCCATACACTGCAGGAAAGGTAGCTTTCTTGGCTTTTATGTCTTTACCAATGGTCTTGCCCAGAGTTTGCTGTGTACCTTCTATATCAAGGATATCATCTACTATCTGAAAAGCCAGCCCAAGTTTATTTCCGAATTTTTCCAGGCGTTTCTGATCTTCTGCAGAAGCATTTGCCAAGTAGCATCCGAAACGGATGGGCAAGTTGATCATACGGGCAGTTTTGTTAGTGTGAATGTATTCCAGGGTTTCTTTGCTTACCTCTTTACCTTCACTGATGATATCCATCATTTGTCCGGCGATCAAACCTTTGTTCCCTGCTTCCTGTGCCAATTCTTGTATAAATTGATATTTTAGTTTTTCATCGATCTGTGCTGTGGTTATTGCTTCGAATGCAAATATCAGGAGTGAATCTCCAGCAAGAAGAGCAATATCGGAACCGAAAACAATATGGCAGGCTTTTTTCCCGCGGCGGTATTCATCATTATCAATTTCTGGCAGATCGTCGTGAATGAGAGTGTAACTATGCAGCATTTCTATAGCTCCAGCTACAAGAAGAGTTTTTTTAATGTCATCACCAAATAAAAGGTAGGTGTTTATTAGTAAATATGGACGCAATCTCTTTCCACCTGCGAATAATGTATGACGTATTGCTTTATGTATCTGCTTGGGATATTCGTCTTTACGAGGTAAAAACCGGTCTACTTCTATGTTAACGAGTTCTCGTTTTTCTTTCAGGTCTTTTTTAAGCAACATTCTATTGGTGCTCATTTTTCCCCTTTCATAGTGTTATCTTTTTGTAATTTTTTAGTTAAAACCTCTATTTTGTTTTCTACTTTCTCCAGTTTTTCGTTGCAATACCGGGCCAATTCAGATCCTTCTTCGAATAGATTGACTATTTTATCCAGTTCATCAACGCCATTTTCCAGGGTTTGAACTATCTCTTCCAGTCTTTTTAAAGCTTCTTCAAAATTCAGTTTATTCTCCATGACCTACTCTTAACATAAGAACAATTCGTTTGCAAGGTTTTTTTTGATATGTAAAAGGGATGAAAACAAAATTAATTTTTGGAGATAATTATATCATCTTCCAATTTATTCAGATGTTCATATGGATTACGGTATTTATTATACCTGAGAACTTCATAGTGCAGATGAGTTCCTGTAGATCGACCGGAATTACCCATTTCCCCGATGATCTGCCCTCTTTTAACTTCATCTCCTTTTTTCACATACATTTTATGAAGGTGAGCGTAATTTGTCTGGTAGCCAAATTTATGGGAAATGGCAATAAATTTACCAAAATATTTCTGCTTTCCTGTAGACCTTATTACCCCGTCTGCAGTTGCATAAACAGGCGTTCCTGTTATATTTCCAAAGTCGAGACCATAATGAAAAGTACGTTCTTTTGTGATGGGATGAATTCTCCAACCGAAGGGGTCGGAAATACGACCATAAGTAGGATAAATGGAAGGAGTGCTTTTGTATAAAGCATCTTTTAATTCTACCAGGTTATAAAGTTGCTCATGAGACTGATAATCGAATTTAACTTTACTCTTCAACTGGATTATTTTGTTTAATGTAATGTTATAATCCAGATTCAACTCATCACTATAAGTAAAGGTTGTATCTACCTGAGGAAGACCGCCAACACCCATTTCCCTGATCTCTTTGTTGATCGATTTGAAATTCTTATCGGAACGGATCTTATCTTCCCAATTTTCCATTAGTTTTAGTTTAGTCATGATAGAATCTATTTCAAAAGAAAGTGTAAACAGGCGTTCTTTTAACAGCTCATTTTCTTTTATAATATCTTGAGCTTCAGCTATTTTGTTATGATTGTAGGCAACATAAGCTATGGAGCCTATAAAAATTAAAACGAAAGCTACAACTACAGCGCAGAAAAAAAATCCAGTCTTTTTAGGTATGCTCATGTTTATAGGTCTGGAAGACTCCGTAGTGGAAAGAGCTATATGCCAACGTTTCGAAACAGCCATAAATTTCCTTTTAACATATTTATAACAAAAGAAAAAAAGTAATTATTAATGTCAAGTTATTTAACCTTGCATCATTACTGTAGTTAACAGCTTTTTAAGCTATCTGAAAAAAATTGAATTCTACTTTTTTTATAAAGATCAAATTAAATAATTACATCCACCATAATTATTCTTAATGATTTATTTATGCAAAAGGTATGCCAACACCATTTATAACAAAGCAATTCTTGGAACTGCATGTCATAATTGTAGTTATTTCATATATCTTTTGAAGTTAATTTCAATTTTAATAAATTGATTGGGTCAGATTCGGGCAAGTTGTGACAAAGTGTACCTGATTTCTATAATTACTAATACTGTTATTTGGAAATAAATTTCTTGACCTTGTGGAGAAGAAAATATTTGAAAAGAGAAGAGTAAAATTCGGGGAGAAAACATGATCAGGAATTTTGATGATTTATTGCACAAAGTGAAAAAAATGCCGAATAAAATCGTCGTTATTGCAGCAGCGCATACAAATTCTGCTTTGGAAGCAGCCATCATGGCAAAGAAAGAAAACATCGCCAATAGTTTGTTGATAGGAGATAAAACAATAATTAAGAAATACTTAGAAGAGAATGTTCCTGAATTAACCGATGCATTTGAAATTATCGATACAGGTTCAAATATGAAGCTGGCAGCAAAGAGATCTGTGGAAGCAATAAACAAAGGAAAAGCAGATATTCTCTTGAAAGGTAAATGCGATACAGCAACTCTTCTGAAGGCAGTTCTGGATAAAGAGGATGGATTGAGAACCGGGGAAATACTGAGTGATGTGCTTGTCTATGAACATCCTGAAAAGCTGGTCTTAATGAGTGACGGAGGAATTAATTTATATCCCACACTTGAAGAAAAAATATCAATAATCAAAAATGCTGTTAAAGTGGCTCACGGTCTTGAAAATCCAAAACCCAACGTTGCTCTTCTAGCAGCAGTGGAAGTAGTTAATCCCAAAATGCCCCCAACTATTGATGCCAGTATTATTTCAAAAATGAACGACAGAAATCAGATAAAAGGATGCATAATCAACGGACCACTTGCCTTTGATAACGCTGTGAGCGAGGTAGCTGCAAAGATGAAGGGCATAGAATCTGAAGTTGCGGGAAAAGCAGATGTGCTGATCATGCCTAATATCGAATCCGGAAATATCTTTGGTAAATGCCTTACCTACTATTGTAAATACCGTGTAGCACATGTGGTGATGGGTGCCAAAGCTCCTATCCTTATTGCTTCCCGTGCCGATAATGCTGAAACCAAAATGCTCTCTATGGCATTAGGTGTATTGTGTGCATAATAATCTGCTAATTTGTCACCTAACATGGTAACCCTGAAATAGGTAGGATAAAATTCTGTGCATCAATCAGATGAGCTTTTTACTAAATATAGGTAAAGGAGATACTATATGAAAAAAAACCATCTTATCGAAAAAGCAAAAGAAGTTTCCAGAAAAGCATATGCACCTTATTCAAATTATAAAGTTGGAGCAGCTTTATTAACGAAATCGGGAAAAGTGTACACTGGTTGCAATATAGAAAATTCTTCTTACGGACTTACTAATTGTGCAGAAAGAACTGCTGTTTTTAAAGCTGTATCCGAAGGTGAAATGGAGTTCGAAGAAATGGTGATCTATGCTGATTCCCCCCATCTTCCTACTCCGTGTGGCGCCTGCCGTCAGGTTCTTTCCGAATTTGGTCCTGAATTAAAAATAATGATTGTTTCCAGTAAAGAGCAACTGGTAACTTCGATTTCGGAATTACTTCCTTTAGCATTTAAATTATAATATTTAACAGCATTAAACTAAACTTGCTTCTGGAATGAAATTGAATACATTATAGCAAAAAAAATGGAGGATAGATGGAACTTAACACACAATATGATGTTGCTATCGTAGGGGGTGGACCTGCTGGGTTAAGTGCTGCGATCTATGCTGCCCGTGGTGGTTTGAAAACGGTAATATTCGAAAAAGCGCTTGTTGGCGGGCAGATAACTGTAACTGCCGAAGTAGAAAACTATCCCGGATTTGAAGAGAGTGTCTCCGGTTTCGATATTGTAGATAAAATGCAGAAACAGGCAGAAAAATTTAATGCAGAAATAAAAATAGAAGAAGTAAAGGCTATCGGGCTGGAAGGACTCTGTAAGATAGTAGAAACAAATAAAGCAACCTACCGGGTGAAATCTGTTATTATTGCTACCGGAGCACATCCACGAAAACTCGCTGTTCCGGGCGAAGAAAAATATACCGGTCGGGGTGTTTCTTATTGTGCCACTTGCGACGGCGCTCTTTACAGGGATAAAGTAGTTGCTGTGATAGGTGGCGGAGATTCGGCTGTAGAAGAAGCTATTTTCCTTACAAAATTTGCCAGTAAGGTTTACATTATTCATCGCAGAGACCAGTTGCGAGCCGTAAAGATTTTGCAGGAAAGAGTATTAGCTAATAAAAAAATAGAAATAATATGGGACTCTGTTGTGCAGGAAATCCAGGGTGGCGGCTTCGTAGAAAAACTTTTACTGTTTAATAAAAAAAATAAAAAAAACAGCGAACTATCGCTTGACGGTGTTTTCATTTTCGTGGGTATTATCCCCAGTAGTGAACTGGTAGAATCCAGAGTTGATTTTGATAAACAGAATTTTATTAAGACAGATGAAACCATGCACACAGAAATTCCGGGTGTTTATGCTGCTGGTGATGTTACGCACAAAGTTTTACGTCAGATCGTAACTGCTGCTTCCGATGGAGCTACGGCAGCTTTCTCGGCAGAAAAATGGATTGAAGAAAATCAGGATAACTTTTAATCAGGAGATTTTATTGCAAAAAGCACCTCGAATGAGGTGCCAGAATAATTACTTCAAATAAAATACAAAAAATTAGGCAAGTTCGAACTCTTTTATTTCTTCACCCTCCACATAAAGATATTTAGGTTTTATCGGAGTTCCTGTCTTCTTGATCTTGTCGCTATCACCGTCATCCACATGCCGCCAGATCTCCCATGTCTCGCCTTTGCCGTCTATACAAAAAGTAATCTTCTTTTTCATGAAATCATTAATAATGAACTGAATAGAATTTAAGGGTTCGGCTTTTGTAACAGGAACACAGAATTTTTTACGTTCATAAAGATACTTCTCTTTTGCCATTCTTCCTCCATCTATTTTTGAATTTTATAAACATTATAACTTTCTACATCATCAATCCAGAAGATCTTATCGGGCTTTTTGGGTATGGAAATAATTATTCTACCAAATCTGGCAGTACTGTTTAGAAATCCGGAGGTCAAGTCGATCTGGGTCCAGTCTTCTTTTGGATATCCTTTGTTGCTGAATTTATTCACTCTTTTACCCTTAGCATTAAAAGCAAGAAATCTGATCACCACCGAATGGTTGGATTGGTAATTAGTCCGCAGGAAACAGCGTGAATAATAAACATATTCCGGATTTATTGGAAAGGCATCGGAAATAATGTTGATCTTACCATCTGGATACTCTATCCGTAAACTTCTTGAACCTGTACACCTATAATTGTTATCCCAGAATATTTTTTCGGCTGCATCATTCAACACCATCCATTCTTCAGGTAACGTTTCAGAATTATATTCTCCGTCTTCAAAGCTGGGATTGATTACAGCGTTTACTGTGTCACCTATATCTTTCTCGGAAAAGCGCATTATCGAACCAAAATAACAACTGGTTAATATTACGATTACGCCTATGATTAACTTTTTCATATTTACTCCTATTCAAAAATACTTCTTTCATTCAGGAATTTCAACACGAGTCCAATTGCCAGGATATTTATCAGCAAATTGGAACCACCATAACTAATGAACGGTAACGGAATGCCTGTTGTTGGCACGATACCGATATTCATTCCGATATTTATAAAGATCTGAAAAGTCAAATATGCCAGAATTCCAATGGCAGCAAATCTGAATTCCTTTCTTTTTAACATATTTATTTTTCTTACAATTCTATACAAGAACAAAAAATAGATTAGCAAAATAATTGCGCAACCTAAAAATCCAAATTCTTCACCGATCACAGAAAATATGAAGTCTGTATGATGCTCCGGCAGGAAATTCAGATTCTTTTGAGTACCCATGAGAAATCCCTTACCCCAGAATCCACCCGAACCTATGGCTATCCGTGATTGAATGATCTGATAACCTGCTCCAAAAGGATCACGCATCGGATCGATGAATGTGAGAATACGATTTTGCTGGTATTCTTTCAAGCTGTTCCAGATGAAGGGTGTAATTAAAAAGAAAAAAATATTCAAAACTACAGCAAAACCAATGATTATTTTATCAAGATTTGTTTTAAATAAAATGTAAATAAGAATTAGAATATAAATAATGAATATAATAAGTGAAAATGAAGCAATAATACTTATCAACGGGCTAATGATGAGAATGATATAAAAAGCCGAAATATCTGAAGCAGTCAGGATGACAAAAAAGCTAACTATTAAACAGAGTGAAGTACCCAGATCGGGTTCAAGAAATATTAAAATTATCGGGATAAGAAAAATTATAAAAGAACGTGAAATAATCTGCCAGTTAGTGATATGAGGTTTGGAAATAAGCTTAGTTACTAATAAAATAGTAGTAAGTTTAGCCAATTCTGAGGGTTGAAAATTGAAAAGACCCAGCGGAATCCAACGTTGAGAACCTTTTATCTCTGGCATGAACAGCACAATTATCAACAAGATGAGCGATATAATATATGCTGGTGGTATCATTATTTCGATTACGCTGTATGGAGTTCGTATAATTAAAAATGTAATAATAAAGGCAATAATAATCCAGATTATCTGTTTAAGATAATAATTTTCTGTCTGAAAATCATTTCCTATTTGGGTGGTAGAAGCTGAATAGATCGCAATAATACCACATGTAAGCAGCATAACCAGTAGAAGTAATATTACCCAGTCGAATTCTCTCATGATTTTTCCAGATTATAATAATATTGAATGATCTTCCTGGCAATAGGTGCAGAAATACTTCCACCATGTCCGGCATTTTCCAGGAAAACAACGAATGCAATTTCAAATTCATCTTGCCTGGCATATCCGGCAAACCAGGAGTGTGTTTTCTTGCCCATATGATTTTCAGCTGAACCGGTCTTTCCAAAAACAGATACATTGCTAAGACTGGCAGCTACGCCAGTCCCATAGCTTTCATTTACAGCATTGAACAGTGACTTTTGTATTAATGACATGTTTTTTTGTGAAACAGGAAGCTGTCTGATTTCCGGCTGAATGTAGTTAGATTCAGTATCGGTTATTGTTTTTGTAAGGAGATGCGGTTTTAGCCACTTTCCATTATTACCCAGAGCTGCATAATAGGCACATATCTGTAACGGTGTAACCAATACTTCACCCTGCCCGATAGCTAAATTTACCTTATGCCCGATGATACCAACATATTTTCCATAATTATCTATGTACCATTTTCTGGTTGGGAAAAAACCATTTCGTTCACCAGACAGATCAACTCCTGTTCTAATTGTAAGCATATTCTCTTTGGTGAAGTTATTTATTTGTTCCAATGAAAATTGTGTGGAGAGATCATAGAAAAAAACATCACAGGAATACTTTATAGCATCCAATACATTCAGACGGCCATGTCCTTTTTCCAACCAGCATTTGAAATAACGATTTCCGAACCACATTCCACCTTCACATCGAGAAAGTTTGGTTTTTTCGGTGATAACTTCTTCTTCCAGAGCTAAGGTTGCAATCACTAGTTTAAAGATTGAAGCCGGTGGATAAGTTCCATGAATAATACGGTCCAACATGGGTTTAGCAGGATCGTTCGTGATATTGCTCCATTGCTCAGCAGTTAAATTTTCGCTGAAAATATTCTGATTGAAATCCGGTTTGCTCACATAAGCTAAAATACCTCCGGTTTTTACGTCCATCACAACAATAGCTCCATTCTTTTCTTTTGGAAAAATTGAACTGATATAGTACTGTAGATCGTTATCGATTGTCAGGATCATACTGGTGCCATTGACAGGTGGTTCGTCAAGGTTGTGCTTAAAGAACTGCAAGTTCTGTCCGCTGGCATCCACCTGTAGTAACTGGTAACCATTCTTACCGCGCAACATGTCTTCATAGTATTTTTCTAACCCGCTTTTACCAATATAGCTGTTTATAGAATAACCCTGTTCTTTATATTTTGTATACTCGTTCTCGTTTATTCTGCCTGTGTATCCGGTGAAGTGATTATTATACAGATAATTTCTGATTTTTTCGCTTTTCAGGGAGAGCGAAGGATAATAATTCATCTGCTCGGAAATTTTAACCATTTTTCCGAAACTAATATTTTGTACAATTAGTACATCTTTATACAGCCGAAACCTATTATCGTAAATTATTTTATTGATTTCATCCAGGCTTAAATCAAAGTTCTGGCTGATAAATTCCGTTACTTGCTTTTTGTCCTGGATTTTATTAAGCGAAATATAAAGATTATAAGATGGTTTGTTCAAGACAATCGCCCTGTATTTTCTATCATAAATCTCACCCCTGATAGGAAATAAGGTTTTTATTCTTACGAAATTCTTTTCGGCAATGGTAGTGTATTTAGTGCTCTCTATGATCTGTAATTTAAAAATAGATAAAAAAAGAATTAGGAAAACACCGATCAGGGTGTAATTAAGGAGCAATGGTTTTTGCTGCCCGTTATACATTAATAGTAAACCTGAATTTTTCTGCAATGATGAACAAGTAAAGAGTGATCGTTGTGAAAATTGTATTGTAAAATACAGCGAACATTGCCAACAGGAAAAACCTGGGCAATATGAGAGAAGAAATGATATGATAAAACATAAAAATTAAATAATAAACAATATTTACGACTATTATTCCCAAAAGCACAATTATAAATCTTCTTTTATTGATATTTTCATGGTAAGAATTAATCAATAAAGAAACAACAATAAATGCAAAGGTGTTCATGCCCAACAAAGAAGGATAAGTAAGATCAAGAGCTAAACCCAGCAGAAATGCAATTGGTAAAACAATCTTTCTATCTTGCCTGATGTTCAGATAAACCAGGTAAGCAAGAAAAAAATTGGGTATGA
Organism: Candidatus Cloacimonadota bacterium; assembly: GCA_030668345.1. Lineage (GTDB taxonomy): Bacteria > Cloacimonadota > Cloacimonadia > Cloacimonadales > TCS61 > JACNIV01. Next base: position 14,723 of record DAOUUD010000009.1, read on the forward strand.
TACCATAAAGTGCAAATTTAGGTGCGAGCATGATCTGGAAATAGAGAAGCAGTATACCAAGTACGAGATATTTCAATATCCTCATTTTACCTCACGTATCAGACATATTGGAGTAAGTTCTGCTCCCTGGCCCTGCGGATTATCTTTCATTACCTGTTCCATAAATTTTTTATCGATCCCGTTACTACCTCCTACCATCCAACAGCCACCGATATCATTGATGTCCATTACAGCACATTCATTTCCCAGCGAATCCTTTATTTTTTGAGCTTCGATTTCAGGATCTTTGGGACCTTTTATTACACAGTTTTTATAAGGTGGAACAGGAGAAGTAGTAGCAGCGTCGATAAGGGCAGCCTGTTTACCGGCAATACGATAAAAATCACCTTTCCCGCGTCTTCCTATCAGCCGGGCTAAACCACCGATAAATGCTGCACACAACATTCTGCAGTTACCTACTTCATCTATTGCACATTGCATGCTGGTGGGAGAACGTAACCCGATACCATATTCTACTTTGGAAACAAAACGCCACAAAACATTTGCCAGTATACTTACTTTAATATCTTTCACGGGAACAGCTCTTCCTTGAGTAATGGCAAGAGGACTTTCACTGATAGAGATTATGTCTTTTTCTTGTATTATACTTTTTGTTTTTAAGCGGATAATGTCCAACATATTATCTTCCGCTGTAAGAATTTTGGTCTTAACTGGAATTCTTTTGTATTGTTTACCATTCACTTCTATCAACATCGAGTTCTTGTTCATAGCTTGTATCCTTCTTACAGAATAATATAATTACCTGATCCATACTGGCGGGCTTGGTGAAAGTTGATATCTGGGCGGTCATGTGGGTCTTGTCTGGTTCTTCGATGAGTTTAGTTACAATGCCAACGGGAAAACCTTTCGGGAAAATCGTTGAAATATTGGATGTTACTATGGTATCTCCCAGCACGATATCAGAACCTAATTTGATCAGGGTCATAAAAGAATTACCGTAAATATTGGATTCCATAATACCTTGCAGGTGGGTTCGTTTGGACATCACACCCAGTTTGAATGTAGAGTGATCAAGCGGTAAAACAACAGAAAAATTCTGGGAGACAGATATAATTTTTCCTACAATGCCATCGTTGGAAATAACAGGATAATTTATCTCTACCTTATGTAGCTTACCCTTATTAATAATAAAATTACGTTCGAGGAAATTACCTTTATAACCTATTATATCTGCCAACAAGAAATGATATATTCCCGAATCATAGTTTAATCGGATACTATTCAATTCTTTTAACTCATTTTCCAAGGCAGTTATTTTTATTGTTTGCCCGGCAATAGATTGTGCAAGAAGTATATTTTTTCCCTTGATTTCGAAAAGAGATTCAATTTTTTTTAAAGAAGTAATAAATGGATAGAAAACGGTTTTACTTAGAAAATCGGCTTTTTTCTGTCTTTGCTCATTATTCCCTAAAAAAAGTACCAGTGCTAGAAAGAGGTAGATAATAATGGGGATTTTTTCTTTCACTTTTTTTAAGATTCAATTTTTTTAAGGAGGACTTCCCGGTAATCTTCCAGGTTATCCAAAACCTGTCCACATCCTTTCAGAACACATGTAAGTGGTTCGGGCATCACATGAACAGGTAAGTCCACGGTATCTTGTATTTTTTTATCAAGGCCTTTCAGTTGGGCTCCTCCACCGGTCAGGATCAATCCTCGCTCGGCAATGTCGGCTGCAAGTTCAGGCGCTGTTTTCTCGAACAGGTGTTTCACTGCATCTATCATAGCTGTTACGTTTTCCGATAATGCTTCTCGTATCTCTTCCGAGGTTACTTCTACAGTGATGGGATATCCTGTGATAATATCCCTGCCACGAATTTCGGATCTCAATTCCTTTTCCAGGGGATAGGCAGAACCGATTTTCATCTTTACTTTTTCTGCAGTTTGAATTCCGACAAAAATATTATTTCTTTTTCTCAAGTAGCTAACTATAGCTTCGTCCATTTTATCGCCACCCACTCTAATAGAAGTGTGAACCACAATATGGGAAAGTGAGATGATAGCGATCTCTGTTGTTCCTCCTCCGATATCCATAATCAGGTTGCCCTGCGGTTTGTGGATGGGAAGATCGGCTCCAATGGCTGCTGCGATAGGTTCTGAAACAAGGTGTACTTCCCGTGCCCCGGCATGAATTGCGCTGTCGCGGACAGCACGCTTTTCTACTTCCGTTATTCCGGAAGGAACACACACCAAAACTCTTGGTTTAATAAGAAGGCGTTTTTTCTGAGCACGCAATATCAAGTTTCTCAACATCAGTTCAGTAACCTGAAAATCAGCAATAACACCATCTTGTAGAGGTTTTATTATTTTAACTTCTTCCGGATTCTTGCCCAGCATGTCTTTGGCGTCTTCTCCGATTGCAATGATTCTCTTGCCATCGACGGAGATGGCTACCACAGAAGGCTCATCAATCACGATTCCCACACCTTTACGATAAACAAGTGTATTTGCAGTTCCCAAATCAATAGCAATATCATTGGAAAAAAGACTCGCTATATTATCGAAAAACATTTATCCTCCAGGAAAATGTTAATTTTTTTTTAAAACCTATTTGAAATGGGTTCTCATCTGTCAAGAGGTTTATCAGCCTTTTAAGAAATGAAGGCAGCCAACAAATAAAAAATCAGTTTAGAAATTAAAAAGTTTTTCTCGATGCAGGTATTCGGAGAAATATTTGTTTTTTAAATTTTCATTTTTGCTTATTTGTAAATCATGATCTTCCCGAATAATATCAAAGGCAAGATCACGTGCTTGTTGCAATATTTTTTGATCCCGCAGAATATTGGCATGTTTGTATAGAGGCATACCCGATTGCTCAGTTCCAAAAAAGTCGCCGGGTCCTCTTATCTCCAGGTCTCTCTCTGCAATTATAAAACCGTCATTCGTTTCGATCATTACGTTCAGGCGCTCTCTACCGTCTTCACTAATTGGCGGATATACAATAAGATAACAATACGATTTATCCGAACCACGTCCCACTCTTCCCCGCAATTGATGTAATTGGCTCAAGCCAAATCTTTCGGCATGTTCGATGATCATCACGGTAGCGTTCGGCACGTCTATTCCCACCTCGATAACAGTGGTGGAAACCAGTACGTTTATCTTCTTATTCTTGAAATCTTCCATAATAGAATCCTTGATCGCTGTTTTCATTCTGCCATGAAGAAGTTTGTTATTGAGGCGGGGAAATATTTTAGTGGATATTTCTATAAATAATGTTTCTGCCGCCAGCATATCCGATTTTTCCGAAGCTTCAATAAGTGGACAAACAATATAAACCTGCCGATCGTTTTCTAATTGCTTTTTTACTTCGTCGTAAACTATGTTCTTGTGATCTGAATTTCTCCAGTAGGTTTTAATAGGTTTGCGATGGGGAGGAAGCTCATCTATCACACTCACATCCAGATCACCATAAACTGTTAGAGCTAATGAACGGGGGATGGGAGTAGCAGAAAGATACATCAGGTCGGGATGCTTATTTTTCTGGGAAAGTACTGCTCTTTGTTCTACTCCAAAACGATGCTGTTCATCGATAGCCACAAAACCCACTTTATAAAATTCAACATCTTTCTGGATCAAAGCGTGGGTTCCAATAATAATATCGAATTCACCGGTTTTTATTTTTTCCAGGATCTGAGTTTTACCCTTATAATTTCCTCCCTTAAGAAGTGCAATCCTGATTTCCGGTTGGTTCTGCAGGAAATGTGATAAGCTATTGAAATGCTGCTCTACCAGGATCTCTGTGGGAGCCATCAGAACAGATTGAAATCCGTTTTCCAAAGCCAGCAGCATGGCAAATACAGTTACAATGGTTTTTCCTGAACCTACATCTCCCTGCAATAATCGGTTCATCTGATGCGATGATGCCATATCTTCTACTATCTCACGGATAACACGCTTTTGAGCAGAAGTCAGTTCGAAAGGAAGAGAATTTTTAAGCCTGGTTGTAAAAGTATGTTTAAGTTCAAATCGGTAACCTTGTTTTTTGCTGTGATGGTGATATTTACTACGGGCTAACATCAGTTGAGTAAAGAATAATTCCTCAAAAGCGAATCTTTGTTTAACGCCGGGAATTTCGTCGGGATGCTGACCGAAATGTATTTTTTGCAAAGATATCTTTCGATGTGTAAAATCGAATTTATCTAAAATATATTCGGGAAGAGTTTCCTCGATGCTATTACTGTATAGTTCGAAGGCTTTATACACCAGGTTACGGACCACAGTCATACTGATGCCGTCGGTAAGACGGTAAACAGGAAGTACAGATCGTTCTTTCCAGAAATCTGTTTTTACGTCACTCTCATCTAAAATCTCGATCTGAGGATGAACGATTTGCGGAGCACCACGGAATTCAGTTATGACACCACTTACCCAGATCTGCTGACCGATCTCAAATTGCTTTACCAGCCAGTTTCCGAACTTGAACCAGGTAAGAAAAAGAAAGTCCTCACCATCTGAAATAACTACGTTGAGTTGCTGTTTCCGGGCAGCAGCATGTCGCTTTTCAATCGAAGCGATATTACCTACAAAAGAGCAATATTCATTAAAGGAAAGGTCACGGATTTTTACAGCGGATTTTCGATTTATATAATCCCGCGGAAAATGCTCCAGCAGATCTCCGATAGTAAAGACATTTAATTTATTCAAAAGTCTGGCACGATGTTCGCCAACACCTTTCAGGTATTTGATATCATTTTCCAGTGGATTCATTAAATTAACTCCAAATGGAAAAAAAGTTGTTTAACTTAAGAAAGTCAAGAAAAATGAACTTTCATTCACACCATATTATTCTGTCATTCCCTCGAAAGCGGGAATCATGGA
>DAOUUD010000177.1 GCA_030668345.1 Candidatus Cloacimonadota bacterium
CTGGTATGTTCCGGCAGAACGTTTGAACCAGGCATCGTTGGTTATGTTCACAATAAAATCCACGCCTTTTCTGGCCATCCTGGTAGTAAGAAATTCAAAAGCTATCTCAAAACAGATCAAGGGTGAATATGTGTTCCCTTCAATATCATAAAATTCCTGTTTTTCTCCGTATTCCCAGTTAGCCTGTCCCAGATGGACATTCCATAAAAACGGGAGGACATTCAGCAGAGGAATTCGCTCTCCAAATGGAACAAGCACGTTTTTGTAATAGGGAGGATATACCTTTCCATTCCTGTCAAAACGCGTGGCAGCATTATAAAATTTGTACTTACGCGAATCACCCGGTCCCAAATATTTATAATGAGGAAAGCCAGTGAAAATATCCTTTTCCAGAGTTTTTACCTGTTCTATTATCCATCTTTTATATTTTGACTGTCGTAATAAATATAGCGGAGTAGCTGATTCCGGCCAGATTATCAAAACCGAGCCCTGTTCTGCTGCAAGAGCTGTGTAATCCTTATAATATTTCAGGGTTGTATCCAGATAAGCTAGTTCCCATTTTTTATCTTGTGGAATACTTACCTGAATTATGGAAACCTGCGTATCTGTTTTAACCAACTTCATTGTATGAAGTCGAATAAATCCGTAACCAGCCCAGATGATAACGACAGTTATCAAAGTAATTAAATTTCTTTTATAATTATTTCTTAATTCATAAATAAAAATATTAACGAGAATGATGAGAGCAGAGAGAAGATAGATCCCACCCATATCTGCCAGTTGTATAAAGGGAAGATAATCTCCCAGTGAATAACCGATATTAAACCAGGGGAAACTGAACTCACCGAAATTCTGCAAGTATTCGAAAGAGAGCCAGAAGCAGATAAAAGCCGGATACTTAAATTTGGGATTCAGCTTCCAGATAGTTCCAATTAAATTGAACAGGATGGCAAAATAGAATCCGAAGAGGATTAACATGCCAATAAAACCTGGCCAGGTAACTAACGATACCCAGTGTAAACAGACCAGACCGTAAACAATCCCGAAGACAATGGCAGCTCGTATAATTTGTTTTATGCTCGGTTTTTCTTCAAAGAAAGAAAACAGGGGTATCATCCCGAAGAAAACCAGGAATCCCAGATGAAGCGGAAGCCTGCTTAAAGCGAGCAGCAATGCTGCTAAAGCTGGTTTATAAAAAACTGAAGATCTCACAAAATCATTTAATTTCATAATCTAAGGTACATATCCATATCTCATGGTTTGAAAGCAATATCAAAAAACCATTATCTATAAGAAAATCCAACCACTGGAAAGAAGTGACAGCAAATTTTTTATCGGAAGCAAGATGCTGAAAAAAGTATTTCTCCAATTTGTATTTCTGCCGTCTGTCAAATTGCACTTTTCCATCTAATTCTTCTTGAAATTGTCCCAATCTGTCGAACACGATCGTTTTAGCCTCTACCAGATCGTAAACGAGCACAATATTCTTTTCCAAATTCAGGGATTGGGGTTTTGCAAGCTGGAATTTTCCAAAAGAATAGAAATCATTTTCTTTAAATGTACGGGTCGTTACAATTTCTTTGCGGTTACCATCATAAACGTAAAATGTTTCGTCATTTGTGATATCAAAAAGAGTAGGTTCAACAAAATCTGCCAGCTCAAATTCGGTGATCCATTTACCATCTTTATCGAATTTCTTTATCTTTTTCTGAAAGCTGTCCATCGCTAACAAGTTGCCATCCGGGGCAATGGCAATATCTGTAAGTTTGCTAAAATTAGAATGGTCGAACCCCAAACCACCTATTGTGTTTATCCGCCTCCCATTTTTGAAAATATGAATGTAGTTGCCTTCCATAATGTAAGCGGTTCTTTCCGGGTAAGAAAAAACACATTTTTGGGGAATAAAATCGATGTCGAATTTCTGAATAATATTTAATTTAACCGGAATATAATCATTCCGCTGTTCTATGGATGAACACCCTCCCAATATAAAAAGTACCATTAATAAAGCTAACAAAACTCGTTCTTCTTTTAGCATAAGTACTTATTTTTTTTCTGTGAAGCGGATATCTTTCAGTTTTCCCTGAATGGTAGTTCTTCTCTGCCAGGTATTAAATTCTAATGAATAAGCAATATCGATGAATAATCCTTTTTTCAGGAATGGTAGAAAGTCACCCAGATTAAAACCGATAAGATCGAGCGTACAACCGTCTTTTACTACTTTTATTTTTAAGTGGTTCTTACCAACGTTATAAGGAAAACCAACTACCATTACACCTTCTGTGTAAAAGGTTGGACGCATATTTCCCGGTCCGAAGGGAGCAAATTTATTTAACCATTCAAGCAGGTTTTCATTGATCTCGTAGAGTTCCAGTTTTGTATCTAACTTTAAAGGCGGAATAAGCTGTTCCGGTGTAGTATGTTCTTTAACATAACTACTCAATCTGTTTTCCAGTATATCCACATATTCCATCAATATGGAAAGACCGGCAGCATATTTATGCCCACCAAAAGTCTCCAGATAATTTTCCACCGAAGATAGTGCTTCGAACAGATCGAACCCGGAGATACTTCTCCCTGAACCGCTACCAATACCATCTTTAAAGGTTATCATTATTGCTGGCCTGTAGTATTTTTCTACCAGTTTGGAAGCAACAATTCCAATAACTCCGGAGTGCCAATCATCAGAAGAAACCACAATTATCGGAGTTTCATCCAGATTCTTATATTTCTTCTCGATGATATCACAGGCTTCCTGAAAAGTCTTCTGATCTATCTGCTGTCTCAGGGAATTTTCCCTTTCAATTATTTGAGCTAATTCCTTGCTGCTTTCTTCATCCGTAGCAACCAGAAGCTCTACAGCACGCATGGCACTGCCCATTCTGCCTGCAGCATTAATACGCGGAGCCAGTCCAAAAACTATATCACTGGAGTTAAGTTCTTTCTCGGCAAGACCTGCAATATTTATCAATGCTGTTATTCCGATATTCTGTTTTTTTACTAATCTTTCTAAACCGATACTGGCAAAGATCCTGTTTTCTCCCGTTAAAGGTACAATATCAGCTATTGTACCTAAAGCTACCAGGTCTACATATTTATCAACAGCTTCCTTGAAATCGATTTCCATTTCACTGTAAACTGCCATCAAGAGTTTATAAGCAACTCCAACTCCAGCCAGTTCAGCAAAGGGATATTCACAGTCTTTCAGTTTGGGATTAATAATAGCGTAAGCTGCTGGTAATTTCTCTTTTGGATTATGATGGTCTGTAATTATAATATCCATACCCAGGCTATTGATCTGTTTAACTTCTTCAATAGCATTTATACCGCAATCGACACTGATGATAACCTGAGCGCCATTTTCTTTGATTTGATCCACTCCGCAGAGAGAAAGTCCATATCCGTCTATCATACGGTGCGGAATATAATAGTTCACGATTGCACCCACTTTTTTTAACCCAAGATACAGAAGAGCTGTCGAGGTTGTGCCATCCACATCGTAATCTCCGTAGATCATGATCATTTCTTCTTTATTGATAGCACGAATAATCCTTTCTACCGCTTTTTTCATATCTTTAAAAATAAATGGATCAAAAACGTCATCTAAGCTGGGATTGAAAAAATTATTTATTTCAACGGGATCAGTGATACCTTTACAGACAAGCATCTCTGCTATCATTTCCGGGCATTTTATCAGCTCTGAAATCTGTTTTACTTTCTGCTGTTGTTCATCAGTTAAAGTTTCAGATGTTGTCCATCTTTTCTGCATAAATTTATCCTTATTTTTTATTTAATATAAATAGTTTGTCAAAGAAGATAATAAGCCGAATTCTGTAAATTGCCTAACAAGCAATTCAATGTCTATTTGTCTAAGCCGGATATTGCTATACTCATCCGAGTTCATAAAATGACCGGTTCAAGCTGCCTACCCAAGAGTTAAATAAGCCGGGCC
>DAOUUD010000057.1 GCA_030668345.1 Candidatus Cloacimonadota bacterium
TACGGGAAAGAGTGGAAGCTTTAAATAAAGGAATGACTCTTTCTGAAAACCAGATAGAAGCTCTTGCAGATAAATTTGCTCTTTATACCCAATATGCAAATCTATATGATAGATATGAGAAGTATTTCTGGAAAGAGATATCTCCCATCCTGGGTAGTGAATTTAATGCTCTTGGTCTCTCTGAAAATCTTTATCTTACCGAAGTTATGAGAGAATATATTAAACGATATCAAGGCAATGAGATTTTACTTGGAATCAATTTCTGGCAGGATTATAATATTGAACTAAATGGTGACAAAACCAAAGAATTTCATCTTGGACCAAGTTTAAGTTATAATTCTTACAATAATATTAATCTAAAATATCAAATTAGAATATACTCAAAAATATCTTATCTTAAATATCTAAGTGATGAGTCTTCTGAAGATTCAAAGTTCATAATCGATTTCACTAATAGTCATCATTTTGATATAACAGATCGTATCAGATGGAATTCCAGCATAAGTCTGAATTACGATTATACCTGGTACGAGAATTTTAGTGGTTCTGTAATCTCAACTACACTGTCGTCGTATATCGATTATTTTATAGAGAATAATCTTGCTTTAAACTGTCAGTTGACATCGAAATTAATACACGTAAGCTCAGAAATTTATGAAAACGATGCCAATGATTATGGATACTCTGATTTGAAACGTGACGAAAGGGTGAATTTATATTTCGGATGCAGGTATTATTTTGGGAGTATGTTCTAATAATTTTTTACTAACCGGGAGGTTATGATGAAAAAAATGATTTTTTTTGTAATACTCATTTCAGCAGGTTTGCTGCTGGCGAATCCGATAGTGGAAGGACCTTACATTACCGAGATCTTCTTCGATGAGATGGGTTGGTCTATAGATCTGTTTAATATGATGACGGAAGATAATCTTGATAACTGTAAGCTCTCGTCTAATGCTGGTGAAGTCTATTTTCTTACCGGGATTCTATTTCCATGGGGAACTTATCTCGTTGTTACACAAGCTGATCTGCAAACTCCACTTGTAATCGATGAACAGGGTGATCATGTTACTTCTTATTACTATGAATATGAAATATCCTGGTGCACCTTTGGTACTTTACAAACGATGGTGCTGGCGCCTACTGATGGACAATCTTTGGTTACTGTTTCATTTTCTTCAAATGGAGCAATGACAACGGATGTATCATTTTGTAAAGACAATACTCCCACCTTGGGCGGTATAAATAATAATGGTGGGACTCATGGCATATTTAGCGGTTATGTGTTTGATTCACTGATGAACCCCGTTCCCAATGTGCAGATTGAACATTTTCCGTATAATTATAATAGCCCCGATGTTGTAACAAATGAAAACGGCTATTTTGAAAAAGAAATGTATGCTATGAACTTTTATTGTGATATCCATCTCGCTGCACTTGCTTCTATGGATTCAACTGTTTCCATAGAACCGGATAGTGTGAATTATTATGAATTTGTCTTTGAAAATTATGTAGTTGGTGTTAATGAACCTGAAGTTGTAATTCCCAGTCAGGATTACCATCTCTCCAACCATCCTAACCCCTTCAATCCTTCTACCACTATTAATTTTTTCACCGCAGAGGACGCAGAGAACGCAGAGCTCGTAATCTTTAACTCCAAAGGGCAGAAGATCGATGAATTATCGATTCCAAATAGTCAATCCGTCTCTGCCGGACAAAAATCTTCAATTACCTGGGAAGCAGATAAATTTCCATCGGGAGTTTACCTGTATAAATTAATAGTTGGTGGAAAAGAAGTTGCCAGTAATAAGATGCTGCTGTTGAAATAAGATTGGAAATTAAAATGAAATATTTATTACTTATTTTACTTACCTTCTCCCTGTTATACGCCTACGATTGGACTCCGATTTATTCCGGAGACCATGAGATTTACGATTTTTCTCTTTGCCAGACCGGCTTGAATCAGTATGCTTTGGCTTGCGAAGACGGCTTGCTTATTTATAATGGAGATACCTGGACACATCATCCCAGTTCGCTTCCGGTTTGGAATGTGCTGCCTTATGTGGATCAGCAACTGATCCTGGTTCAGGGTAATGGCAGTTATTCCGATGGAGTTTACAAATTTAACGAATATACTGGAGAATTTGAAGTTATCGAATGGATATACTATCCCATTTTCTTGGTTTATAATGAAAACCAGCAGGAATATTTCATCGGATCAAATCAGGGATTATACAAATCCAATGATGGATTGGAGTGGGAAGAACTAACGTTTTTTGAAAGTTATAGTTGCATGTTGATGGTTTTCTATGAAAATCATTATGTTGTATCAGCTTTAGGAACTTATTTTGGACCCTTTTATTCCGATGATTATGGTCAAACCTGGAATACTCCCACAATCTTTTCTGCTATGTTTGATATGTCTTTCAATAACGATGGTAGACTGTATGCAGTAGATCCTGGTCCAACTCCATTTTCGGGATTATTAAGTTCTGATGATTTTGGAGCCACCTGGGAAATTGAATATGGTTATGAAAGTTTATCATCTGTTTGTTGCGATTTAGTTGGCAATGTGTTTGTAGCTGGAGACGCACCAGCTGTTGATGTCATTGCAATGTGGGTGAATGGAGAATTCATACAAATGAATGAGGGTTTACCGACAGATTATGTTATTAAACTTAAGGTAAATCCAGCAATGAGCAGTATTCACATGATGGCTCTTGCAGATGGAGGAGCTTACATTTTAACAAATTACACATCTACAGAACCTGTTCTTCCTAAACCAGAAATCAGCCTTTCGAATCACCCAAATCCATTCAACCCATCCACCGAGATCAGTTTTCAGACTTCAGACTTCAGTGGTCGAACTTTAGAAATTGAAATCTATAATTCCAAAGGGCAGAAGGTCGATGAATTATCAGTTCATAATAATCAGTCTTCAATTACCTGGGAAGCAGATAATTTTCCATCTGGAGTATATCTGTATAAATTAATAGTTGGTGGAAAAGAAGTAGCCAGCAATAAGATGCTGCTGTTGAAATAAGATTGAAGAAATTATTTTTACTTTTCATACTGTTTTTCATTACATATCTTTTTCCCCTCGATCTGCAATTCTTCCGCGAGGATCTATCGTTTGAGATCAAAGAAGATCATTTCTATGTAGATGGGTTGTATTATTTTCGCAACATAAGTAACAAAGAACTAAAACAAAGACTTATTTATCCTTTTCCACAGGATCCTGCGTACGGAAAGGTTGATTCTCTTTTTGTAATAAACGTTATAGACTCAACTATTACAGCTAATATGCAAATTGGAGATAAAGGTGCTTCCTTCACTATTCAGATCGATCCCGATTCGACGGCAATTTACAGGATTGGTTACCGGCAGGAGCTTAAAGATAAAAAGGCAGAATATATTCTTACTACAACCCAGACATGGGGCAGACCGTTCGAACAAGTGAATTACACCCTGACTTTTCCCAGAGAACTTCAGCTTGATTCGATTTCCTATATGCCGGATAGTCTGAGGGAAGAAAATAATAGATATATTTTCTTTTGGTATAAAGAAAACTTCATACCGGATAGGAATTTCATTATTCATTTCTCAAAGAAAGAAGAATAGAGATTTTTTTACATTCCCAAACAGACCTGTTATTCAACAGGTTAAAAGTTTGGGAACGAGTAAGAAATAGAATTTTTTTACATAATTAATCAAGAATTATTACATTGACAAATAAGAGTAGTTCAGGATTTTCAAACAAAAAAAATATATGAAATAAGGTGTTTGATGAAAAAAATAGACCTCCATGTTCATACGAACTTTTCGGATGGTTTGTATTCCCCAAAAGAAGTAATCGATCTGGCTAAAGAGCATGATTATGGTGTTATAGCTATCACCGATCATGATAACATTGGCGGTTATCTTCATATCAGAGATTATGCAAAACAGGTTGGAATAGAACTGATACCGGGAGTTGAAATAAGCACAAATCACAAAGGACGGGATGTTCACATCCTGGCTTATGATTTTGATCTGGATAACTTGGAATTGAAAGAACTATTACAGAAGATCTATGACAGCCGTTTTGAGCGTGCTGTAAAAATTATCGAAAAATTAAATAAACGAGGAATAGATATTTCAATTGAAGATGTGCAGAACTTTGCTGGAGAGAATAATTATATTGGCCGACCTCATATTGCCAGGGCTATGATCGAAGGTGGATATTGTGCCCACAAATACGAGGCTTTTGAACTTCATATCGGAGAACACTGTTATGCCTACGTGCCCAAATTTGCGCCGTCTTCCAAAAAAGCTATTAAAACAATTCACAAAGCAAATGGAATCAGCGTACTGGCGCATCCATACACTTTGGGAGACGATAGATTGATCTATGACCTTATTCGGTATGGTTTAATGGGAATGGAAGTATTCTATGCAAAATGCAATGATGAAACAATTTATCATTACAATGAAATAGCACAGAAAAACTATCTTATAAGAACTGGTGGCAGCGATTTTCATGGAGATGGAATAGACCTTGAGATTTTCGGTAATTACACAGCTCCTGACTTCATACTCGAAGAAATGAACAGGGGAGAAAATGAATAGATTAGAGAATATTATCGATATTAATAAACGGAAAGGCTTCCCACGTGTTTATAGGTTCAACCAGTTTATCCGCTGGTTTACATTGAGCTTTGGTACGCTGGCAATAGTCTATTCTTTCTGGCTGATATTTACAAAAGTTAATGCTGATTCATCTAAATTTCAACAATTTGTTCCGTTTGCCATAATGTTCCTGGCATTGAATTCGGTTTTTCGTAATCTCTTTTCTTTGAATAGTATTCGCTTCCAAAAGGATGCTATAGCTTTTCGATATTTACTGAGAAAATCTGTAAAGATACCCTGGGTTGATATTCTTAAAATAGAGCTTAATTATTCCAAACGAAAAATGATACGTCTGCTATACACAAATAATGGTGAAGAGAAGAATTTTGAATTTACCATTAATTTTCCTGATATGCTGGAGATAGTGAACAGTATTGCAGAAATGAATCCGAACATCAAATATGATGAATTTATAGAGAAAGTGATCATCACACCTCAGGAAAAAGAACAAATCCAGAAAAAGCAGGTAGAGACTTCTAAACAAGAGCAGAAAACAGAAGAAAAATAATCTATTAATTCATTATAATCAAATTTTGCAAATCTTTTATTCTTGACTTTAAAAAAAGGAAACCACCTTTTTGCTTAAAAGCTATGTAAAGATTAATTACGAGGAATAAATTGGAAATAAAAAAAAGATACGCTGTAGTCGGTCCTGTCTACCCATTCAGAGGCGGAATTTCTCAATTCACTTCTCATCTGGTGGAAACGCTTGGTAAGAATAGTGAGATCCTCTGTATTAATTTTCAGAAACAGTATCCCTCTTTGATCTTTCCCGGGCAGAGTCAATACGATAGAAGTAATGTTTTTCTGCAAGTTCCCAATGAAAGGATATTAACTCCTTACAATCCGCTTACTTTTGGCAAGACTGCAAAGAGAATATTAGATTTTCAACCAGAACAGGTTTTTTTCAGTTACTGGATTCCATTCACAGCTTATGCATATAGTATGATCTCCAGAAAGATAAAGAAAAGATCTAATAATATCGTTATCAAGACAATAGCACATAACCTGGAGAGTCATGAAAAGTGGGCGTTTGAAGATAAATTGACCCGTTATGCCATGAAGTATTCCGATTCGGTCATCACACTTTCCGAATCGGTATATGACATTGGCTTGAAATTGTTCCCGAACAAGGATATTATTCTGGGGTTTCATCCTACATATTCCTATTACAATAACAACCGGTTCACAAAAAAAGAAGCCAAAGAAAAAATGGGTTTGGAAGGTAAAAAAGTTATTCTGTTCTTTGGTTATATAAAACCATATAAAGGCCTGGACATTCTCATCAAGTCGCTGCCTTACGTACTTGAACAAATGCCCGATGCTCACCTTCTTATTGTAGGCGAAGTATATGGAAATTCAAGACAATATTACGATCTTATTAATGATCTGGATCTTAATAATTATGTAACTTTCCGCCGGCAGTACGTACCTAATGAACAGGTGGAAATATTTTTTAAAGCGTCAGATGTTCTGGCTTTACCATATATTCATGCAACCCAGAGTGGTGTTGCTCAGATTGGTTTTGATATGGGACTGGGAGCTGTGGTTACTCCAGTGGGAGGTCTACCAGAGATAATCACAGATAAAGAAACAGGGGTTGTAGCTCATTCCACTTCACCTGAAGATTTCGCTCTTGCTATCAAAGCTTTTTTCCGGCTTGGGAAAAAACATATCATAGAAAGAGCAGAAAAAGAAAACAGAAAATATTCCTGGGATGTCTTTGCAAAATTAGTAACATAAAAAAAAGGCTCGGAAAACCGAGCCTTTTATAAATCATGTCGAATCTTAAACACCATTCATTTTCATGCCCTTGATAGCATCGATCGGGCAAACTTCCTCGCATTTACCGCAATTTATGCAGGCTTCGGTTATTATGTATTGCTCTTCTCCTTCTATGATAGCAGAAGTAGGACAGGTATCCACACATACACCGCATTTAACACATTCAGAAGTTATTACAAATGACATATTATTCTCCCTAAAACAATAAAAAAGAAATGATTAAATTTCCATTATTTCTTTTTCTTTTGCTATGGAAGCATCAGATATTTTATCTATCCACTTATCTGTAAGTTCCTGTATATCTTTAAGAAGTTTCTTTTGATCATCTTCGCTTATATCGCCCTTTTTTTCCATTTTCCTGGCAGAGTCATTTCCATCTCGGCGAATATTTCTGATCTCGATCTTGCTTTCTTCGGTCATCTTTTTGATCTGGCGCACGATCTCATGGCGGGTTTCTTCGGTTAATGGTTGGAATGGGAGACGGATTACATTTCCGTCATTCTCGGGAGTGACTCCAATATTGGAAGCCAGGATAGCTTTTTCAATTCCCACCAAAATGGATTTATCCCAGGGTTGAATAACGATCAGCCGTGGTTCTGGAATGGTGATATTACAAAGCTGTTTGATGGGAGTGGAAGCACCATAATAATCAACTCTGATTTCATCTAAAGATGAAGAATTTGCTCTGCCTGTTCTGGTCTTGGTATAATGTTTTAATAAAGCATTGAATGCGTCATCCATTTTTATTTCCAGCGTTAACTTAAACTCTTCCATGCTTTCCCCTTAATCGTGAATAAAGGTTCCAACTTCTTTGCTTCGTATTGCTTTTTTAAAACTTCCCTTTTTAGAAACATTAAATACTTTTATCGGCATATGGTTATCACGCGCTAAAGAAAATGCAGTCATATCCATCACGGTCAACCTGTCTTTCAATACATCATCAAATGAGATATCTTCAATGAACCTGGCATTCTTATCTTTAAGGGGATCAGATGTGAAAACGCCATCTACCTTTGTGCCCTTAAGTACAAGATCAGCTTTCAATTCAATAGCTCTGAGTACTGCTGCTGTATCGGTGGTAAAAAATGGATTACCAATTCCGGCACAAAAAAAGCATATTTTACCTTCATTCATTGATGTATTTGCCCTACTTGGAATGTAAAATTTTGCTACTTTATCGATCTGGATCGCAGAGAAAATTTCAGTTGAGTAATTTTTCTTGTTAAAGAGTTCACTCATTATCAATGCATTCTGGATGGTTGCCAGCATTCCTACGTTATCTGCCACAAAACGGTTTAAATATTTTCCTGTCTCAGATAGACCACGGAAGAAATTTCCTCCACCCAAAACAATACCGATACTGTAACCGAGTTCTTTTACAGAAATCAATTCGTCTATTAGCTGATTAACAGCAGAAAGATCAATACCGAAGCCCTTATCTCCTGCCAGCACTTCTCCACTGATCTTGAAAATGATCTTATGGACTTTCTCCGGTTTATAAGTTTGCATATAAATTCCTTAGATTACAAATTAACCTTTAATTTGAGCTGCAACTTCAGTTGCGAAATCCTCTTCTTTCTTTTCGATACCTTCGCCAAGTTTGAATCTATCGAAAGAAATTATTTTCAGTTTACCTGCATATTGAGCAACTGTTAGCTTATCGTCTTTCACGAATTTTTGCTTTAGTAAACAGTTTTCTTCATAGTATTTATTCATTTTACCGATCAGAATCTTATCAATAATATTTTCGGGTTTTCCCTGTTCCAGAAGTTGTGCTCTAACGATTGCTTTTTCCTTTTCCAAAACGTCTTCAGGAACATCGGTACTGTCCATAAAATCCGGTGCCATGGCAGCAATATGCATTGCAATGTCTTTTGCCCTGGTTTTATTTTCTTCGTTAATTTCACCTTCCATATTCAGCAGAACACCTATCTTGCCACCCATGTGGATGTAGGTTGTTACAAAGCTTTCGGAAGCAGCTTTCCTGAAACGACGAATATTCATGTTTTCACCTATAGTAGCAATGAGAGATGTAAGCTGGTCATTGATTTTTGAACCATCGACTTCCAGGTTTTTTAATTCATCCACAGTAGAAATATCATTTGTTAGGATCTGAGCTACTAATTTATTACCAAAGTTTATAAAATCCCCATTTTTAGCTACAAAATCTGTTTCGGAATTGAGTTCGAGCATTGCACCTGTCTTACCATCGTTAGAAACAGATATAAAAATAAGACCTTCCGCTGCTACACGGGAAGCTTTTTTGGCAGCTTTGCTGATACCTTTTTCCCTCAGGTAATCGATAGCAGTCTGCAGATCTCCATTTGTTTCAATAAGTGCTTTCTTACAGTCCATCATACCGGCACCGGTTTTAGCACGAAGCTCCATTACCAGTTTTGCTGATATACTCATAGTCATTTTTCTCCTGAATTCATTCTTATTGTGCGAAGAAATTTTGCAATTTCTTCAGTATGTATTATTTAGCTGTTTTATTTTCTTTTTCAGCTGTTTCAGACTCTTCTTTCTTCTTCTCTTTTTTAATAGGTTCAGTTTTTTTTGCAGAAGCAACTGTGTCTGTTTTTACTTTTTTGGGAGCAGCTTTCTTCTCAGCAGCTTTAGCAAGTTCAGCCTTCTCAGTCATTTCTTTCTTAGCAACTGTTTTCTGTGAAGCAGGTTTCGCGGCTTTTTCTTCAGTATCTTTTTTCACAGCTTTCTTTTCAGAAATTTTGGCAGGTTCAGCCTTTTCAGTTTTTTCTTTCTTAGTAGCTGTTGTCTTTGTAGTATATTTCAAAGCTATTTCTTCTGTATCTTTTTTTTCTGTTTCA
>DAOUUD010000243.1 GCA_030668345.1 Candidatus Cloacimonadota bacterium
ACTCTTTCCGGTGGACAGAAACAACGTGTAGCCATTGCTCGAACTATCATCAATGGGAATCCTATCCTGATATTCGATGATTCATTGAGCGCTGTGGATACGGAAACCGATGCGGCTATCAGGAAGAAATTAAGAAAGCGCAGAGAGATGGTAACTACATTTATCATCTCTCACAGGCTTTCAACTCTGGCAGAGGCTGACATGATACTGGTGCTGGAAAATGGAGAACTTATTCAAAAAGGAACTCATCTACAGTTGATCGAACAGGAAGGCTTGTATAAACGCATCTGGGCTATCCAGACATCTCTGGAAGAAGAGCTCGCTCTGGAGCAGGAAGGCATTGAAATGAGAATCGATAAAAATGAGGAAAAGAAAATTGTGTGAAAAGAATGACCTTGCGAACGGTTGTGAAGCTTTTTGTATTTCTCGACCTTCGCAATGGTTATTTGTTCGTTCAACCGTCTCTGTTGAATGAAATGGTAGATCCGACCATTCTTGGTCGAGAAAGAAATATGAGAATAAAAACAAATGGTTCAATCGGGACGATTGAATCTGCAGAATTGTTTTGCGTTCCCAAGCTGGGGCTTGGGAACGAGGAAATATTGTGTAAGGATGTTTCGACTTGTAAGAGTAACAACGAGTCGAGACCAGAGATATCCTCGAGTCGTCGTCTCAAGTTCCTTACGACTCGAAAGGAATCTTCGTGATTCTTAGTGTTCTTAGTGGCTAAAAAAAAGAGGTAAATTATGGATGCATTTAAAGAACAAGAATATGATAAAAGATTTGATGTAAGTTTATGGAAGAAGTTATTGCAGTTCTGTAAACCATACAAAAAAAGGCTTATGATCCTGGGACTCTTCATGATAGGTCTGGCAGGAGTGGATGTTATCTTCCCGCTGATGAGCAAGTATGCAGTCGATAACTTTGTGATACCCGGAAAGACCGATGGAATAATTCTATTCGGATTGATCTATTTCCTGTTGATTGCTGTGCAAGCTGCAAACATTTTCTTCTTCATCGATATTGCAGGAAAGATAGAGATGTATCTTACTTATGATATCCGAAAAAAAGGATTCCAGCATCTGCAGGAGCTTTCATTCAACTATTACGATAAGACTCCCGTAGGATGGCTGATGGCGCGTATGACTTCCGATAGTCAGCGGCTGGGAAGCTTTATCTCGTGGGGTATTGTGGATATGGTCTGGGGATTTTCCTATATGATCCTGATTTCGATAACAATGCTTTTCCTGAACTGGAAATTAGCATTGGTATCCCTGACCGTTGTGCCGGTACTGGTTGTGCTGAGCTTGTTTTTTCAGAAGAAGATACTTAAAGCATATCGAAAGGTAAGGAAAACAAACTCGAAGATAACCGGATCTTTCAATGAGGGAATTGCCGGAGCGAAGACCACTAAAACTCTGGTTCGGGAAGCAGAAAATCTGCAGGAATTCCAGGTGAATACTTCCGAGATGTATCGTTCATCTGTGAAAGCTGCTATTTTTTCTTCGCTTTACCTGCCGGCTGTTCTCACGCTGGGAAGCATCGGTACAGGACTTGCTCTCTGGTTTGGTGGTGAAGGTGTAATGATGCAGGCGATTAGCTATGGTACTCTGGTGGCGTTCATTTCCTACACAGTTCAGTTTTTTGAACCACTGCGGGAATTAGCTCGGATATTTGCGGAACTGCAAAATGCACAGGCTTCTGCAGAACGTATTTTTTCTATGATAGAGGAAGAACCTCAGATAACAGATAACTCTGAAGTTACCAAAAAATTTGGAGATATTCTTCGATCGAAAGAAGAGAACTGGCCAAAGATAAACGGAAACATATCTTTCGAAGATGTTACATTCGGTTATAAGGATGGAGAAAAAGTTCTGGAGGATTTCAACCTGGATATCAAAGCCGGTGAAACCATTGCACTAGTAGGTGAAACAGGTTCCGGAAAAAGCACAATTGTTAATCTTGCCTGCAGGTTTTATGAGCCAACCAAAGGAAAGATAAAGATAGATGGGGAAGATTATCGAAGTCGTTCGATGTTGTGGCTGCAATCTAATCTGGGATATGTTCTGCAAACTCCGCATCTGTTCAGTGGTTCCATCAAAGACAATATTGCTTATGGCAGGCTGGATGCAACCGATGATGAGATCATTAAAGCTGCTAAACTGGTGAATGCACATGAGTTCATTACGAAAATGGAAAAAGGCTACGACTCGGAAGTTGGAGAAGGCGGTGCGAAGTTATCGACTGGACAGAAACAGCTTATTTCTTTTGCCCGTGCAATTTTAGCCGATCCCAGGATATTCATTCTGGATGAAGCGACATCGTCTGTAGATACCGAAACCGAGCAGTTGATACAGGAAGCGATACACACGGTTCTGGAAAACAGAACCAGCTTCATCATTGCACATCGTCTTTCCACGATCCGTTCTGCTGATCGCATCCTGGTAATACAAAAAGGTAAGACAACCGAACAGGGAGATCATCATGAACTGCTGAAACAAAAAGGTTATTATTACAGACTTTACACGAACCAGTTCATGGAAGAGCAGGAAGCATTGCTGTTGAATGCGTAAATCTAACCACAGAGCACACGGAGAGCACGGAGTGAAAAGAAAAGACAGGATTATAGAATGAACAGGATAAACC
>DAOUUD010000147.1 GCA_030668345.1 Candidatus Cloacimonadota bacterium
ATTCCGGAATTGGCTTTTGAAGAATTTAAAACAAAAAAATATCTAATAAATATTTTAAACGAATTTAAAGATATCAAGATACACACATTCGATTTTCCCGGTATCTTAGTAGAATATTCTCATGGAGATGGAGAATATAAACTATTTCGTTCTGATATGGATGCACTTCCCATCACAGAAGAAACAGATTGTGATTTTAAATCTACTCACCAAGGGAAAATGCATGCCTGTGGACACGATATGCACATGACCATTCTCATCGGATTGATCGAGAAGGTAATCAGTGAGAAAATCGCAAAAAACATTCTTTTTCTTTTCCAACCAGCCGAGGAAGGAAAAGGTGGTGCAAAGCGCATTCTGGATACAGGCATCCTGGGGAAATTTCCAATAAAAGAAGCTTATGCTTTGCACGTCATAGGAGATATTCCTGTTGGTACAATTTCGA
Source organism: Candidatus Cloacimonadota bacterium (assembly GCA_030668345.1). GTDB lineage: Bacteria > Cloacimonadota > Cloacimonadia > Cloacimonadales > TCS61 > JACNIV01. Next base: position 446 of record DAOUUD010000147.1, read on the forward strand.
CCAGACCGGGAATCTTTTTTGCCAATACAGAAGAAGTAGATGTGATCTTCAAAGGAAGAAGCGCTCATGTAGCTTTGGCAGATAAAGGTAAAGACGCACTGGAAGCCGGGGTTGAGTTTTACCGGTTAGTTAATGAAAGAGTAAAAGAGAAATTTAATAATTCAAAAGAGATCCTCTGCAAATTCGGAAAAATGAACGCAGGAAATGTTCGAAATGCAATTGCCGCAGACTGCAGACTTGAGGGAACAATTCGAGCATTTTCTGTAGAAGACCATGATCTATTAAAAGAAATCGTAAAAAATTCTGTAAAAGAAATTTCCAGAAAATTCAACATAAATGGTAAATGTGAATATTCCAGTTATTACAAAGCACTTATAAATGATAAAAAACTCTATAAAGAATTTGTTAATAAAATCAGCGATTCGAAGTACACATTCCGGGAAGCCGATAGGTTGATAGGAGGGGAGGACTTTGGTTTTTTCGCAGAAAAATATACAGGTCTTTTCTTCTGTCTGGGAGCGAATCAAGGTGAAGAACAGGATCTGCATTCTTCCAGATTTTTGCCTAATGAAAAGGCAATCGAAGTGGGAATTGAAGTTTTTCTGAAATTAATAAGATAAGTTCTTTTAAAATGAAAAAGGTTAACACGCAAAAAAGCTCATTAACCAATTAAAAAACTTATAATTCTAAATTTATCTAAGTGTCATAGATCATCATCATCCAGGTCTATATCCCCGATGTCGTCTTCCTCTTCATCATCACGCATCCAATCGGGGCAGAAGGCAACATTTTCAGTCTTATCCCAGCCATCCACGTTCTTCAATCCGAACCTTTCCAGAATATCTGCTTCCCAAAGCGAGTAACGCACTTTATCATCTACCACTTCATACACTAAAACAGGTTTATGATAGTTTCTTAAACTGAAGTCACTATCGCTCAGTTCAAAGAATTCTTTAATTCTCTTCAGATCTCTTTCGGCAATCATCATAATCGGCCTCCGGATTTTTAATCAGAAATCATTGACCTTTTTCTTTATCCCAATTTCCTCGTTCACAAATGCAGGGCAGGAAAGAAATGTCAAATAAAATAGGAAAAATTTTAAGAATCATTCCGGGAATTCTGTGGTTTTTATTAATATCATCAGAAGCTTTGGGATTTGAACCGGATTTCGAAGATTTTTCCTCAGGCTATCAATTTGAACTTTATCATTCCTGGTTGGAAAAGGGTAATTTCAAGATAGATTTTCCTGCTGGATTCACATCTGCTAAAGTGGTGAAAACGTTTCTGGATACTAGCGGGAAAGAAGTGATAGTAGAATATGACTGGCAGGATTGGAAGATATATGATCAGCGGGAAGTATTACCCTATTTTTTTTATGTGGATGAGTCGGTGAATATCACACTCTATCTCACTTATCTGGAAGCGTTCGTATATCGCCTGAATGCTGAAGATAAAGAATATCTGTTTGATTTTGTTGATTTGGAAAGTATTGAGATTCACTATGCGGACAAATCGGGCAAAGAAGCACTCTCACAACTCTGGAATGATTTTTCTTCCAAGAGGATTAAAGTAGAACCGATAGAAATTTTTTCAGAAAACGATAAACTCGGATTCAAGATCAGATCGCAGAATGCAGATGAATTGGATATTCTGTTCCCCGAAACTTTAGAATTAATAACCATGCTCGATAAGATAAAACTTAAAGAATTAGAAAAATCTAAACCTGTGTCTTATTATGAAGCTCGTGAACCTGTTGTAAAAGAGAAAATACTTCCCACACCGGAAGAACTATCTCTGGCTGACTATATCAAATACTATATCCAAACACCACCCATTCGAGAACTGCTGCACAACAAGATCGGTAACGTACAGGAATTCTTAAGATCAGAATTTCCACGTCATTACATAGATTGCCAGGAAGAAAATTATTCGTTGAATGTAGAACCTTATGATCGGAACTTCTACGGTGATTTAAATCTGAGAGTTGAACAAAGGACCGACGGTATCAATATTCTTACAATGAACGATTTCCAATGTTCAGGGAAGGAGATTATATTCGAAAATGGGGAACAAATAGTTCTTTCCCGGCTTACAGATCATGAATTCGAGCAGACCGCACAATTTATTCCTCAGCTTCTTTATGAGCACCGAGCTCTGGGTTCCAAATTGCTGAACTTCCTGCTTATACATGATGACATCCCTACTACTTTAGTGGTTTACGGTGATGAGCGTGAATTGTATGAGATCGATTCCTATGCCGATCTATTGCTGCTTTTAAACGAATACTGGCACGACAGGATTGTATATTTCAGCCTCAAAGAGGTGAATAAAATTGACGGCTTTATCGAGTTCAAAGGATTCCTGATAGCAGCTATTCCCGGAAAAGAAAGCTGCGATATGGCTGAGATCCTCTTTCACCTCGATAAGGATTTCAAAATAGATCTGATAATGATGATACTGCATCCGGAAAATAAATCGTAATGGAGATGGAATGAAGATATTTGAAACTCACGCCCATCTGGATTTTTCTCAATATAATAAAGATAGAGAACAGGTTTTACAAAACTGCTTTAAAAATGGAGTAGAATACATCATCAATGTGGGAGTAGAGCAGAAAACCTGTCGGCAGAGTATTGCACTGGCAGAAAAATATGAACAGATCTTTGCAGCAGTAGGATTTCATCCGCATGATGCAAAAAAATACGATAGCAATTTCTTGTTGAAAATTGCCCGACATCCCAAAGTAGTTGCTATCGGAGAGATCGGGCTCGATTTTTATCGTGATCTTTCTCCGCGCGATATTCAGAGAAATGTATTCGAAGAACAGGTCAAAATTGCCCTGGAATTGGAATTACCAATTATAGTTCATGACAGAGAAGCTCACGATGATTGTTTCGATATCCTTTCCAGATATAATCCGGAAAAGGTGGTGTTTCACTGCTTTTCGGGAGATGAGATCTTTGCCGAAAAAGTTGTAGAAAAAGGCTGGTATATATCTTTCACCGGCTCTATAACATATAGAAATAATAATCTGGAAAACGTAATTCGCCTGGTTCCACCCGACAGGTTCTTTATCGAAACAGATTCTCCCTATTTGACTCCTGTTCCCATGCGTGGAAAGCGAAACTCTCCATTATTTCTTCGTTATGTGATAGAGAAAATAGCTGATATTCGTGGTATTTCTCCCAGACAGGTGGCAGAAATAACCTATTGCAATGCCTGCAATTTCTTCTTGGTGGGAAAGAAAAATAGTTAGTCTTAAAAAAAGCTTGAAAGAAAAGGTCGGGTAAATAACTTTGCACCAAATTTTTTTAAATGGAGGGAAGAATGGCTGTTATCATTAACGAAGAAACCTGCATAGGATGCGGTGCCTGTATCGATACATGTCCAACCGAAGCTCTGGAAATGGTTGATGAAAAAGCAGTTTGCGATGCAGAAAAGTGCGTTGATTGTGGCGTTTGCATTGAAGCCTGCCCCGTTGAATCAATTAGTTTATAAAAAAAGACTTAATCTATTTTAGAAATTAAAAGCCGACGCATGTCGGCTTTTATTATTAATAATATAATTAAACTTTTATTGACAAAATAAATGACAAAAGAAAATTTTCGACAGTTTTCCATGTTAAATTTATTTTTTATTTTTACCTTCAAGATTATAATCTACGATTATATCTTAAAATGGAGAATAATATATGAAAAATTACAACATGGTAATTGATATTGGCAACACCCATATTGTAATGGGTTTCTACTCTGGAGGAACAATAGTGTGTTCCTGGAGATTAAGTACCGACAAATCCAGAACAGAAGACGAATATTACATTATCATAAAAAACCTTGCAGTAGGAAATGAAATCAATTTTGAAGAGATTAACAAAGTAGCGATCTCTTCCGTTGTACCGGAATTAACACATCTTTTTTCTCACCTGACCCAAAAATACATTAAATGTCCACTGCAAGTGGTTAATGCTTATACCGATCTGGGGCTGAAATATCCCGTAAAAGATCCCGGATTTATTGGTTCGGACCTTGTAGTAAATGCCTTTTCTGCCTTAAAAAAATACAAAACAAACTGTATTATCTGCGATTTCGGGACAGCCACCACCATTCAGCTTGTGAGTGCGGACGGTAATTTTTATGGAACTATTATTTCACCAGGTGTGATAACCTCAGCTAAAAACCTGTTTGATTCTGCCGCACTACTCTCGAATATTCAGTTGCAAGCTCCTGATACTTTACTGGGGACGAATACAAAAGATGCTCTTCTTTCCGGCATTATAACC
>DAOUUD010000078.1 GCA_030668345.1 Candidatus Cloacimonadota bacterium
GACTTCCATTACAACTCTTTACACAATAAGGTCGATCCTATTCTTCTCCTTCTTTCAGAGAGACCACTTAGAAATATCAGCTTAAGGGTTAGGCAGGAAAATATCAAAAATACGATAAACTATATTAAAGGAAAATGGAACGAGTTCTGCCCTACTTTCCCATTCGATTACAGCTTTCTGGATGAAGACCTGAATGAACAATATATCGCTGAACAAAAGATCGGAAGAGTTTTCACCTACTTCTCGGTTCTTTGTATTTTCATCGCCTGTCTGGGTTTATTTGGACTTGCTGCCTACACTGCCGAACAGAGAACAAAAGAAATAAGCATTCGCAAAGTTATGGGTGCTTCAGTCTCAAGCATCGTTCTTATTCTATCCAAAGAATTCTCAATCTGGGTTATACTGGCTAATATCATAGCCTGGCCAATTGCTTACCTGGCTTTGAAAAAGTGGTTGGAAAATTTCGCATACTCAGTGAATATTTCATTTTTCAACTTTATTTGTGCAGGCATAGTTGCCCTTATTATTGCACTGGTCACAGTTAGTTTTCGAGCAATAAGAGCGGCACTAACCAATCCTGCGGAAGCATTGAAATATGAGTAGCATAAAGCTCCTGCTTTGTGAATTACAAATGCGAAATCATGAATATGGAATGAAAGGAAATAGGAGAATATTGTGTTTAAAAATTATTTGAAGATCGCCTTCAGGGGTTTTATTAGACATAAAAGTATGACCCTGATAAACACCTTTGGATTGGCAATTGGAATGGCTGTTTGCATTTTGCTGCTTCTGTGGGTACAAGATGAAATGAGCTATGATAATTTCCACCGAAATGGTGATAATTTATATAGAGTAGTCCAGGTGGGAGTATGGAACGATGGTGAAACTTATGGCAGTTCTACCATTCCCTATATGCTTTCACCGATCTTGCATGAAGAATTCCCGGAGATCATAGATCATGTCCGCCTGAGAACATTCAATGGAGCTATGATGCAAGTGGATGATAAAACATTTTATGAAGATAATGTTTTACTATCCGAAGCATCTCTATTCGATATGTTCTCTTTTAAATTATTGAAGGGTAATCCTGAAATTGTTTTAAAAGAAATTCATTCCATAATCCTTACGGAAGATACAGCCCATAAGTATTTTGGTGATGAAGATCCAATGGGAAAAGTTATTCGATACAATGATAACATAGATTTCACCGTAACGGGAATAGCTGTCAATCCTCCCCAAAATTCATCGATCATTTTCAGTATGATCATTCCATTCGAGATATTGGGCGAAGAAAGAATAACCAGTTGGAGTTGGGAAAGTTCTGGGTATGTACAATTGCAAGAAGGAACAGACATCGCTTCATTTTCAGAGAAGATCGTTGATACAATTGTGAGACACAATCCCGATAATAAAAATACAGTTCTTCTGCAACCTTTAGCCAGAGTTCATCTTTATAACCCCCTGGGACATCCCGAAGACCTGATCTTTGTTCTGATCTTTGCAGCTATCGGAATAATAGTCCTACTGATCGCCTGTATCAATTTTATGAATCTTACCACAGCACGTTCTGCAAAACGAGCTAGAGAAGTTGGCATACGAAAAGTAGTGGGAGCTGATAAAAAGCAATTGATCGGACAATTCTTAAGTGAGTCGATCCTGTTAGCTTTCGTTTCTTTGATAATTGCTTTCGTATTGGTAGAATTGTTTTTACCTGCATTCAATCAACTTTCAGGTAAAGAACTTTCGGTAGACCTTTCTAATATTACTTTTCTTCTCAACCTGATCGGAATCACTCTTTTTGTTGGAATCGTATCCGGCAGTTATCCGGCTTTATACCTTTCCGGGTTTAAACCGAATAAAGTATTAAAAAGTGGTAATGCACCCAAAACAAAAAACAAATTCAGAACTTTTTTGGTTGTCTTCCAATTTACAATTTCCATTGCCCTGATCATTTGCACAGCTACTGTATATAATCAGTTAAAATATATTCAGAATAAAGATCTGGGTTATTGCAGGGATTATATTGTCACTGTTCCCATGAATGCCGAATTAAACGACTCTTTTACTGCATTTAAAGCAGATCTGACTAAATATACTGATATTCTGGGAGTTACAAATGCTTCCACATCACCAGCTTATGTGGGCAATGTAAATCCTGCAATCTGGGAAGGGAAAGCAGATGATGAAAGAGTTCTTTTCAATTTCTACCTGGTTGAATTTGAATTTTTGGATGTATTCGGATTAGAATTAGTAGCAGGAGAGAATTTTAAAAAAGAATATATACAAGAAGATGAGATAGTATATATCGTAAATGAATCCGCTCTTAAAATGATGCAATTGGAAGATCCGATCGGTAGAAGATTTGCAATGTATAATGAACAGACCGAAGGAACCATTATCGGAGTGGTAAAAGATTATCATTTTCAAACACTTACGAATGAGATCGGACCTATAATGATTACAACCCTGAACTGGTGGCGGGGTGAGGCATTTATTAAGATAAATCCGCTTAATGTTACAGAAACTCTTGGATTTATCGAAGAAACGTTTAGTAAATTTGCACCCAGCTTTCAGTTTCAGTATTCTTTTTTAGATGAAGATATTGATAAGCTTTATCATGGATTCTACGAGATGGGATCGATCATAAAGTATTTTGCCATTCTGGCGATCTTCATTTCCTGCCTTGGTTTGTTCGGGCTGGCTTCTTTTATGACTGAACAGCGAACCAAAGAAATTGGAATCCGCAAGGTATTGGGTTCTTCGGTTTCTGCTATTGTTATACTGCTTTCCAAAGGTTTCACTAAATGGGTTCTTTTAGGCAATTTCATTGCCTGGCCTATTGCTTATTACGCCATGAATAAATTCCTGGCGATGTTCGCCTACAGAGCAAAATTGAATATCTGGCTGTTTATAATATCTGGATTGCTGGCATTAGTGATTGCATTGGTTACGGTAGGTTATCAAACCATAAAAGCTGCAAATTCAAATCCTGTGGATGCGTTGAAATATGAGTAGGAGGAAAGATGATTAAAAATTATTTGAAAATTGCATTCCGAAAGCTAACTCGATCACGTGGATACGCATTCATAAACATTTTCGGACTGGCAATTGGATTTTGTGCCTGCATTTTTATAGGTCTTTGGATTCAAAATGAAATCACCTATGATAAAAACCATGAAAATTACGAAAATATATATCGTATTCTAACCAAACATCATTACGGAAGTCAAGAATCATGGGGTACTGGTTCCCCACCAGCTGTGGGACCAGCAATGAAAGATTCTTATCCTGAAGTGCTTAATTCATGTCGATTACAAAATGGAACTTTACCAGTATCTGTGAAATATGGTGACAAACTCTTCAAAGAAGAAATGCAATTGGCAGATGCTTCCATTTTTGAAGTATTCACACTTCCCTTATTGCTTGGTTCGTATAAAAAAGCATTTCACAACAATTATACAACGATCATTTCCCAGGAAATGGCTCAGAAATATTTTGAAGACGAGAATCCGATTGGACAATCTCTCTTGATCGATAATGATAAAGAAGTAGAAGTAATTGGTGTAGTTAAAGATGTTCCAGAAAATTCTTCAATTCGTTTCGACCTCTTTGTACCATTAGAAATAATGAACGAACTGCATCATGAGAATGCTACAAAAACCTGGTATAACTGCAGTTTTAATTCGTATGTTATTTTGCAGCCTGGTCTTGATTACGAAGATTTTCGAGAAAAAACGAAAACATTTATTACAGATAATTATCCTGAGTCAGATACTGAACCATACATTTATCCATTTTCCAAACAGCATATGCATCTTTATGGTTATCGAGGACTAGTGATCATCATGGCAATTATTGGTGGTTTGATACTACTTATCGCCTGTATCAATTTCATAAATCTTTCTACCTCTTTTGCTATGAAACGAGCCAGAGAAGTTGGACTTCGTAAATTAGTGGGAGCACGTAGAACTCAACTGATCAATCAATTCTTTGTAGAATCAATTTTAATTACATTTCTATCGATTATTCTTGGATTAGCCTTGGCAGAATTGTTTTCAACTCAATTCACAAGCCTTACACAGACCAACATCAAAATATTTGTAAGTAGTAATTTAACATACTTCTTCGCACTGCCCTTGATTGCTTTATTCATTGGAAGCCTGGCAGGATTCTATCCGGCTCTGGTACTGTCTTCTTTCAAGCCAATAACCACGTTGAAACAATCAACTCATAAATTCGGTGGAAAATCTGTGATCAGAAAGATCTTGGTAACTCTACAATTTGTGATTGCTATCACCCTGATAATCTGTACAATTATTATCGTTCGACAAAGCAATTTCATGCTGTCAAAAAACCTGGGCTACAACAAAGATTACTTAGTTTATGTTCCATTACAAGGAGCGATCAAAGACAATCCCGAAATCTATCGTAAGGCTTTGGAAAAGAATTCAGATATTCAAAATATTACACTCCTAGGAAGAAACCCTACAGGCATATGGACAAACGGCAGCGGTTGGGAATGGGAAGGTAAACCGGAAGATCTTGATCCATTTGTAACTTACCAGGGTGTCGACACAAATTACCTGGAAACATTCCAGATCGAAATGCTGCAGGGAAAGTATTACGATGAAAATTCCGATGCAACTACTCAGATAGTGATCAATGAAAGTTTTGCAAAGTCAATATCTGAGGATAATCCTGTCGGAACTACTCTATATCATGGTGATGATACATTCGAAATAATAGGAGTTACTAAGAATTTCCACTTCAAATCTGCCCATCATAAGGTTGGAGCGATTGCCTTGTATCTAAATACAACAAATGATTTCCAAATGGTAGCTTTCAAGTATGCCTACATGAGGATAAACTCAGAGAATATGCAGGTAACTCTAAGGTTCATTGAGGATACAACAAGAGCATTGACAACTGACTATCCTTATGAACTGAAATTTCTGGAAGCAGATGTGGAAAGACTTTACAGAAATGAAGTGCAAACGAGTAAACTGATTTCATCCTTCGCTTTCTTAGCTGTCTTTATTTCCTGCCTGGGATTATTGGGACTTTCCACTCTAATTACCCAACAGCGAACTAAAGAGATCGGTATTCGCAAAGTTATGGGATCGTCGATCAGTCAAATTGTAGGACTCCTCACAAATCAATTCGTAATATGGGTTTTGATAGCTAATGTGATAGCCTGGCCAATTTCCTATTACTTCATGAATGCCTGGTTACAGAATTTTCCATATAAAGTAACTTTGAGCATCTGGTATTTTCTATTGGCGGGTGCCATATCTTTGCTGATTGCTTGCGGAACGATCTCGTTCAATACGATCAGAGCTGCTAATCGTAATCCGGTTGAATCTTTGAGATATGAATAGAGAATAATTTATGTTTAAAAATTATTTAAAAATAGCCCTTAGAAATTTTAGCCGAAATAAGGCTTTTACATTTATCAATATCTTGGGATTGGCCATTGGCATGGCAGTTTGCATTATGCTGCTGCTCTGGGTGCAAAATGAGTTCAGCTATGATAAATTCCATACCAATTCCGACCAAATCTACAGCATTATTCAGGAAGGAATCTGGAATGACGGCGAAACTTACGGCAGTCGCACCAATATCAGCCTCTGGATTTTCTTAGTTTCCGGCGTATTAGCTCTGGTTATTGCACTTATTACGGTAAGTGTACAAACTCTAAGATCAGCTCATTCCAATCCTGTGGAAGCACTCAAATACGAGTAGAGAAACGCAAAGCTCCGACTTTGCGAAATTTGGAATTATAAATGAGAAATGCATTAAAAGAAGAAACCTTGAAAACGGCTTCTGAAGCAAAACTCTTTCAATTAGCCTTTTCAATGGTTGAGAGAAAACCGTTGAAAAGGTTCAGCAGGAAGAAAAGTCTCTTAAACCTTTTCAAGGTTATGATTGAAGCAGAAGCTTCACTCGATAGTGCATTCCCAACTGGAAAGTTAGGAATGAGGTAAAAGGATAAATTATGTTTAAGAATTATTTCAATGTAGCTATCAGAAATATTAGCCGTCAAAAATTCTACTCAATTCTTAATATACTGGGTTTAGCTATTGGAATTACCTGCTGTCTGCTTATTGTGCTGTATATTCAAACGGAATTAAGTTACTACAAATTCTATCACAATGCAGATAGGATTTTTCGTCTGAACAATGAGAATGATATGGGCGGAAAGATTGATAAATACTGCAATGCTCCGCGACCAATTTCTCCCACTATGAAAGAGATCTATCCGGAAATTCTGGAGAGTACTAGAGTATGCGGTGTGAATGGTCTATACACTCATAAAGCTAATATTTATTATGAAGAAAATGCCGTTGTTACAGATCAAATATTTGCAGTTGATTCAACCTTCTTCAATGTTTTTCGTAATGAATTTATTGAGGGAAATGCAGAAGAAGCTTTCTCCCAGCAAAATGCTATCATTATTTCCGAAAGTCTAGCTAAAAGAATATTTGGAGATGAGGATCCCTATCAAAAAACTATCTCGATAGAAAATGCTTTTGACCTAGTAGTAACAGCCGTTATCAAAGATCTCCCCGGACGTACTCATTTTCCATACGAAGCACTTGTCCCCTGGGTAGGAGCATACCGACAGGGAGAAGAAAATGTGTGGTATGGCTGGCAAGTATATCATTATTTTCTTTTGGTTGATGAAGCCGATCCTGCAGATTTGGAATCAAAATTTCCTGAATTCTTTGAAACCTACATGAAGGAAACATACGACAGAATAAACGGACATTCAACACTTTCCTTACAATCAATTAAATCCATTCGTCTTCATTCCGACTTAGTGTGGGAAATGTATCCCAATGGCGATATCATCTATATTTATGTATTCAGCATCATAGCTGTTTTCCTGCTTCTTATTGCCTGTATAAACTATATGAACCTGGCTACAGCTCGTTCTACTCGGCGCAGCAGGGAAGTTGGCTTACGTAAAGTTTTCGGTTCAAACCGTGGTGCCTTGATCCGGCAATTCCTGCTGGAATCGATATTGATGGCAACAGGAGCTGCAACAATCTCTCTTGTTCTTGTCGAATTGTTGTTACCAGTATTTAATGATATCACATCTTTAAACGTGACAATGAATCTGATCACTAACCCAGTATATCTAATTGGAACACTTTTATTAGGAATTGTTATTGGATTTTTAGCTGGAATTTATCCAGCCTTTTTCCTTTCTCATTTTCAACCTGTTCACACACTCAAATCAGAAACCGTCAAAGGTACCAAAGGAGCTTTATTTCGAAAAATTTTGATCATAATTCAATTCAGTATTTCCATTGCTATGATCATCGGAACCCTTGTTGTTATCAAGCAATTGCTGTATTCCAAAAATAAAGATCTGGGCTTTAATAAAGAATATTTAATGGCGATCAGTATTCAGAATCCACAAATTGAACAACAGATGCAATCTTTCAAGCAGGAACTTGTTTCACATCAAGGTATCATGTCAGCAGCAGCTTCTTTCAATATACCCGGTACAACTTTCAATCGGTCTCCGGTTCGAGCAGAAACAAATGAAGGTGATATTCAGCAGATGAGCTGTCAATTCATGCAGGCAGATTTTGATTATATTGATGCCATGCAAATGGAAATATTAGAAGGTCGGAATTTCAGTCGAGATATAGAAAATACATGGGTTCAATCTGTAATGGTAAATGAAGCTGCTGTGCGAAAATTTGGCTGGAATGAACCTCTTGAAAAAAGA
>DAOUUD010000191.1 GCA_030668345.1 Candidatus Cloacimonadota bacterium
AGCCTGTTATCTTCCAGACTGTGGTTGCCGTGGTCTATTCTATCTACTTTGATCAGGTTGAGTGCTTCCCAAACGTATTCGGCAGGACCTTCTTCACCTGCGTGTGCCACAAGCAGGTAACCCTCTGCCCGGGCTTTTTTGAAAACTCTCTCAAAATTGGAAGGTGGATGCCCGATCTCGGAAGAATCCAGTCCCACAGCATCTATCTGATTGTAAAAAGGTTGCGCTTCTTCCAGTGTTTTAAAAGCAGCTTCTTCATCCAGGTGGCGCAGGAAACACATGATCAGTTTTGTAGAAATACCGAAATCTTTTTTTGCATCTTTCCGGGCACGCTGGATTCCTGTGATAACGGTCTTAAAGGGTATTCTCCGTCTGGTATGAGTTTGCGGATCGAACATGATCTCGGTATGAAGAATATTCTGCTGATGGGCTTTTTTCAGATATGCCATGGTCATATCGTAGAAATCCTGTTCCTTTAAAAGAGCGTTGCATCCGGTGTAATAGATATTCAGGAATTCCTGGAGGTTATTAAAATCGTAAGCAGCTTTTAATTTATCAATAGATTTATAAGGAATTCTCACTTTATTTCTCTGTGCAATTTCAAACATCAATTCCGGTTCAAAAGTACCTTCGATGTGAAGGTGAAGTTCAGCTTTGGGTATTTTCTCGATAAACCCTTTCATATACTTTCTCCATTATAATTCTTTTTATTCTAAAAATATAAATAACTTCTATATGTCAAATACATATTTCTATTTAAGTTCATCACTGGAGACCACACAGTTCTTTTTACGGACTTTTCCCAGGTATAAAGCCTGATCGGCTTCTTTTATGCATTCGTTAATATCTCGCAGTTGTTTGTAAACTGAAACTCCGAAGGTGATGGTTACATTCAGATCGTAGTTGCTGTACTGGATTTTGTAAGAAAAAATACCTTCACGAAGTTTTTCGGCAATGAATTTTGCACCCTTTAAACCTGTATCTGGCAGCAGTATAAGAAATTCCTCACCACCCCAGCGGCCTACCGTATCTTGTTTTCTTATGTTATTTTTAATAAAATCGGCAATTGCCTGTAACACCGTATCACCGGCATCGTGACCGTAGGTGTCGTTAACCGATTTAAAATCATCGATATCGCCCATAATGAGTGCGAAAGGTTTTTTACTCCTGTCGAACCTGTTGGCTTCATGTCGTATTTTTTTCAGGATATCCCTGCGGTTGGAGAGCCCGGTAAGAGAATCGATACTGGCGAGTTCTTCCACTTTTTTATATGCTTTCTTCAGTTTTTCGTTCTGTTCGGCTATTATCTTATTGGAATAAGCTTTTAGTCTTAACTGATTGTAAACAAAAAAAGCTATGATGGCAAAGAAGACAAAACCGATGGTAATAATGATCATAAAAAGCGTTTGCCGTCTGGATTCAACTGCTTTCAGGGCAACGTTCTGTTTCAGCAATTCGATCTCTCTTTCTTTACTTTCCGTTTCATATTTCACGCGCATTTCTATGATGGCTTTACTGCTTTCTTCCGAGATCAGTTCATCTTTTGTTTGAGCATATAATTTATAGAATTCATAGGCTTTGTGATAATCTTTTTTTTGTGAGAATATTTCAGCAATGGTTCTGTAGCAGGACATCATGATATTTCTATCATTTATCTGTTCTGTATATTGTAGTGCTTCCTGCAAAGTGGAAAGAGCTTTTTTCAGATCTTGCAATTCAAAATAAAGAATACCGGAATGATACAATGCCGCAGCAATTCCGTGATTATCATATACTTCCTTCATAAGCTGCAATGATTTCTGATAATATTCCAGAGCCCTGGCAGGTTGATGCAAACCCTGATAGGCAATACCGATATTATTGTATGAATTAGCAATTCCGAATTTATCCTGAATGCTTTGCTTTATCTTCAGCGAACGGGTATAATATTCCAGGGCGCTGTCAAAATCACCTTGAGATAGATGAATATTTCCCACGTTGTTCAGTGATTTGGCTATGGCGGATTTGTCGTTAGTTTCATAGGTTAATTCAAGCGATTTCAAATAAAATTCCAAAGCCCTCTCCAGATCACCGGTATTTTGATATACATTCCCAATGTTGTTCAATGATCTTGTTATGCCGTTTTTATTCTGGATTTCCTGCTCAATATCCAGAGAACGTAAATGATATTCCAGGGCTTTTTCATATTGTCCCAGGTTGTTGTAAACGTTACCCAGATTGTTCAGGCACTTGGAAATTCCTTCTTTATTTCCTGTTTGATTATATTTGTTTTGAGCGGTTTTCAAATATTCCAGTGCTTTTTGATAGTCGTTCAGATTAAAGTAACCGATCCCCCTGTTCAGCAGGAATTCAGCTTTTTCATCTGGAACCATGTGGATATATTCGGCAAAAAGCGTATCTAAAGTTGCATTTAAAGAAAGAGATATAATTAGTATAAAGAAAAAACTAATAAAAAAACATGATCTCTTTCTCATGATAATATCAAAATAACTTATATCCTTTTTTCTGCCAGGCAATTAAACCGCCTGCAAGTCCATAAACTTCTTTAAACCCGAGGTCTTCCATCATTTCTACTACAATACTAGATTTCAAACCTCTTGTACAAAAAACAAAGTAAATTTTATTCCTATCCAGTTTTTCCAGTTCGTCATCAAAAGTTTCATTATTATAGTCCAGATGTACAGAATCACCGAATTTTGCAGCACTTACCTTTTCTGGAGAACGAAGATCGAGTAGAAAGAAATCAGAATTATTCGTATTCAGTTTTATTTTCTCGAATGCTTTTTCCGGATTGAGCATTTCGATGATCTGATTTTGTTTGTTATTGATAATTCAGAACCTCAGCTTCTCCTTTCAGTACCATGAAGCCATTCAGGGCAAGAGCTTTCATTTCATCTTCTCCAGGATATAAATACACAGGTGCAATATATGATACCATATCTTTGACATAATCAACTAACAGCGAATTTTTTGCTAATCCACCGGTAAGAAGAATGGCATCTACTTTGCCTTTTAACACTGCGCTCATAGCCCCGATCTCTTTTGCTATCTGGTAGCTCATCGCATCCTGAATGAGTTTGGCTTTTTTATCTCCGTCTCGAACAAGCATTTCCACTTTATAGGCGTCGTTTGTACCCATGTAAGCTACAAGTCCGCCTTTACCGGTTATCATCTTCTTGACTTCGGAAAGGGTGTATTTCCCGCTGAAACAGAGTTCTGCCAATGCATCTGCAGGAAGAGTACCGCTGCGTTCCGGAGAGAATGGACCTTCGCCATTAAGAGCCTGGTTCACATCCACTACTTTTCCTTTTTTGTGCGCTCCCACGGAAATACCACCACCCAGATGAACTACAATAAGATTAACTTCTTCATATGCTATACCGTTTTTTTTAGCGTGAGTTCGTGCAATTGCTTTCTGGTTCAAAGCATGAAAAATAGATATTCTTTCGAATTCCGGATGACCGGAAATACGTGCTACATCTTCCATCTCATCTACAACAACAGGGTCTACAATGTAAGCATTAACACCCGGCAGGGA
>DAOUUD010000016.1 GCA_030668345.1 Candidatus Cloacimonadota bacterium
CAAGAAGATTCCCAAGCAGATGTAGATATGAATATCGTAATGACCGAAAGTGGAAAATATATAGAAATCCAGGGAACTGCTGAAACTGAATCCTTTTCCAATGAAGAGCTGAAAGTGATGCTAAAGGAAGCAAAGAAAGCTATCAGGCAGCTGATTAGGTCTCAGCGAGGATTGTATGAAGAGTGATAACTTTTACTTGACATCAACTCCCACCCGAACGAGTAAGTATTCCACTTAAATTTGTAGGAAATGGTATGTTCAGAAAAAAAGAGAAAAAGGTTAAGAGAAAAAAAAATATTATTCAGGAATATGTGGAAGCTATCCTGTTTGCTTTTGTGGTAGCAATGCTCATCCGCAATTATACTATACAGACTTTTAAAATTCCTTCTTCATCTATGGAATCCACGCTTCTTATCGGGGATTTTCTCATAGGAAATAAACTAAAGTATTTCTTTGATGATCCCGAGCAGGAAGATATTGTTATTTTCCAGTATCCGGCTGATCCGGAAGAACCGGAACCACGTGAAAACTTTGAAAAAATACTTGGTCCCATTTACTTTGATAAAACCCGTTGGATACCGATCTGGCATCAGAAGAAGAATGTGGTAAAACGTGTGATAGGGATGCCGGGAGATAAAGTGGAACTAATCGATAAAGAAGTATATGTTAACGATATAATATTTCATAAGGGGTATGAACAATATATTGATTCCCGCAATATTCCACGGGATTCCGGCAGAATTTATTGGGATGAGAAATTCATGGGTAGCAGAGACAATTTTGGTCCCGTCATTGTTCCCGAAGGACAATATTTTGTTATGGGAGATAACCGCGACGTAAGCGGGGACAGCCGTTACTGGGGATTTTTACCTCGAACAGATATTACTGGTACACCAGGGTTGATCTATATGTCTATCGGTGAACCTCCTTATAAAGATATTCGTGATTACATCTATAAACAGCAGAGAAGGTTCAAAGGAAAATCCGAGATCAGATGGAAGAGATTTTTCAAACTGATCCACTGATAGAACATATTTATATTCATGTTCCTTTCTGTTTGAAGAAATGTAGTTATTGCTCATTTTACTCGGAAATATTTTCTGAAGAAATAAAAAACAAATTTCTTACAAATCTAACAAAAGAAATAAAAGCTTACCAATCCCGTTTCAAAATACAACCTCGAACGATATATTTCGGTGGTGGAACTCCATCTCTTTTGCAACCGGAAGAGATCGAATCGATCTTACAAAGATTCAATACATCCAACCTTATCGAAGCAACGCTGGAGATCAATCCTATTAACTTAACCAGTGAATATGTAAATAAACTTAAACAAACAAGTATAAATCGTATCAGCATGGGAGCACAGTCAGTTCTGGATAAAGAATTGAAACTGCTGGGTCGGTTGCACAACTCGAAGCAAGTAATTAAAGCTTATAATCATCTTCGGGCAACTGGTTTTACCAACATTTCATTGGATCTGATCTATGGGCTTCCCGGGCAGAAAAAATTCGATTTGTTATTTTCTATAGAAAAATTTATAGAACTTGATCCCGAGCATATTTCCACTTACTGTCTAAGTTTAGATGAAGATGTTCCACTATTCTCACAAAAAGTTTTAATGCCTGAAGATGAAGCTGTTTCTGAATTTTTCTTTTTAATTCGAGAAAGGTTAATCGCAGCAGGATATGATCAATATGAAATTTCCAACTTTGCCAAAAAAGGATTTGAATCGAAGCATAATATATGCTATTGGAACGATAAATTTTATCTGGGACTGGGACCTGCTGCGGCTGGATACATTGATTTATTCAGATATACGAACCCAGCTAGTATTAAGAAGTATTTGCAAATGGATCTTTTTCGGAATTGGGAAAAAATATCAGATGAAGATCATGAAAAAGAATTCATTTTTCTGACACTCAGGAAAACAAGGGGAATGAATCTGACACTTTTCAAAGAAAAATTCGGAGCTGATTTTACAGAGAAATATTCTAAAATATTAGAAAAATTCTTTACAGAGAAGTTGTTGGAAAAAAGTGATGATCATATCCGGCTCACACCGGAAGCTTATTTTGTATCGAATGAAATATTTTCGGAGTTTATGTAGCACAGGCACTCTTGCCTGTGCAAAACTCCCATTCAGGAGTGAATGGAAAACGTAACTCAGACACTCCTGTCTGAGCAAATCCCTGTTCAAGAGTGAACGGGAAACACGGAGTAAAAATGAAATATATCTTAGTTATTATAATTCTTGCAGTTAGCTTCTCAGTATCTGCCGAAATTCTCATTCCAATGGACCTTACCCAGTCAAACCACCTGAAAGCTTATGGAGTAGCTTTTTCTGCACTGAAAATGCAGATGACCGTGAAGTGGCTTTTAAACTACCGCGGCGGTTCCTGGATCATTCCGGATTCTCCCGAAATAGAAGGACTTTGCAACATTCGTGGAGTTAGCTATGAAAATGTATCGGCTATCGAGATCGCTTCTATTTCCGCAGAAATAAATTCATCCAATATGGATATAGTAGTGCTGGAAAAGGAGCCGACTATTGCCATTTACACTCCTCCCAATAAACAGCCCTGGGATGATGCGGTTACCCTGGCTCTTACTTATGCGGAAATCGAATATGAAACCGTTTGGGATGAGGAAGTACTTACCGGGAAGCTGGATAAATATGACTGGTTGCATCTGCATCATGAAGATTTTACCGGGCAATATGGTAAATTCTATTCAGGATTTCGTAATGCTCCCTGGTACCAGGAAGATGTACGAAATAATGAAGAAATGACAGCAAAACTGGGTTTTGGTAAAGTATGGAAATTAAAACATGCTGTAGCAGAGAAGATAAAAGATTATGTGAAAAACGGAGGATTCTTATTTGCCATGTGTGCTGCCACTGATACTTATGACATTGCCTTGGCAGCACGAAATGTGGATATCTGTGAACCGGTTTTTGACGGAGACGGTTTCGATCCGGATTACCAGAGCAAGCTGGATTTTTCACGCACATTTGCCTTTGAAAATTTCGATTTGATCACTAATCCTTTTGTGTATGAATTCTCCGGAATCGATGCCAGCGATTATGCCAAAATACGTGGGGCAGAAGCCGATTATTTCACCCTTTTCGATTTTTCCGCTAAATATGATCCCGTTCCTACTATGCTTACTCAATGTCACACCAGCATTATCAACGGATTTTTGGGGCAGACAACATCTTTTCATAAAAAATATGTTAAAAATAGTGTGATCATTCTGGGAGAATCCCCACAGGTAGAGGAAGTGAAATACTTACATGGGAACTTCGGGA
Organism: Candidatus Cloacimonadota bacterium; assembly: GCA_030668345.1. Classification (GTDB taxonomy): domain Bacteria; phylum Cloacimonadota; class Cloacimonadia; order Cloacimonadales; family TCS61; genus JACNIV01. The sequence goes on from DAOUUD010000016.1 coordinate 3,311, forward strand.
AAGGTACTTTTACATTTTATGGTGGACACGACCCGGAAGATTACCAGCACAAGATCGGTGACCCGGAAACTGTACTGGATCTGCATAAAAATTCACCTGGTTACAGACTTATCCTGAATAATATTCTCTTTCCAGCTGCGGAAAAGAAAAAGTTGAAAACATAAAACCTTACGAACGGTTTATTAATTTGTGAGTTAGTACCCACTTACTTAATAAATACATCCTGCATGAAAACATTCTGCATGAAGAAAAGTGCTACATAAGCAATGATGGCGGAAGCAACGGGAGTTGCCACCCATCCGATACTGACCTTTCCCAAAATGCGGAAATTCACATTCTTGCCACCTTTAGCCAGACTGATACCAATAATCGAACCGACTACTGCCTGTGAACTGGAAACAGGAACCAGGGGAAATGAAGGTAACCCGTGTGATACAAGAATATCTTTCAAACCCTGAGAAGCGAACAGGAATAAAACAGTAGAACTGGCTAGTACAACCACTAAAGCAGAAATTGGAGAAAGCTTAAAAATCCTGGAGCCAACAGTCATCATTACCTTTCTGGAATATGTAAATATACCAATGGCAATGGCTATTCCGCCCAAGAGGAAGAGCTGTTGAACTCCACTGAAATTGAAAATACTTCCAAGATTCAGGTCTTTGAATGGAGATGATTGCACAAAAACCCCCATTACATTAGCGATATTATTTGCACCAAGGCTGTACGACCCAAAAATTCCTGCCAGGATAAGACCAAAGCGAGTTAGCGAATCCAATCGTATCAAGTGGATCTTCGAATTATCTAACATCCATTTGATAATATGAAAAAAAAGAAATGCGAAAAGGGAAGATAAAACTGGAGAAAAAACCCATGTTCCCACGATCTTGGTGAGAGCAGAAATATCTGTATGAGTCCCGGAAAAAAAGTTCCAGCCAAGAATAGATCCAACAATAGCCTGTGATGTTGAAACTGGTAAACCGACTTTCGTCATCCACATCACGGTGAAGGCAGCTGCAAGAGCAACTATAAATGCACCGGACATAGTATCGATAGCTCCCAGTTTGCCAAGCGTATGAGATGCGCCGGCACCACTTATAGTTGCACCCAGAAGAACAAAAATACTGCAGATAATAGCGGCTGTATAGAAACGGACCATCTTGGTGCCCACAGCCGTTCCAAAGATGTTGGCAGCATCATTGGCGCCAAGCGACCAACCCAGGAAAAGTCCGCTGGAAAGATAGAATAATATTTGTAACATTAATTATATCCTGCGTTTTATTGCATAAATGGCAAGTCGCTCTGCCACTGATTCGGCTTCATCAGAAAGAAATGCTATCTTCTCTGCAAAATAGCGTAAATGTACTCTTTTACTGAAATCTTTTATCTTTTCACTATTGAATATCTTTCGTTTCAGTATCTTCTCCAGTTTATCTGCTTCATGCTCATAAAAATGTACTTTGTTCACATAGTTATTCACCAGCTTCAACTCAGTAAAAAACGCCCGGGAAGCTTTAGCCAGCTCTTCCACGGATTTATATGAAAGCTCAGCTAGGTCCAGAAAATCATCTCTAAGGTATTCTGGGATATCTGGCGTTTCAATGGAAAAATGTTCCAGAACTTTTTCTGTAGTATCAATAACATCATCCAGCGTTTCCAATACACCCAGAACATCACCTCGTGATTCCGGGATCAACATGTGAGCATATAATTTGTATTTAATATCCCGGCGAACTGCATCTGCTTTTGATTCAAGTTCAGTAAGTTCTACTGAGTATTCCTCGAATCGTTCCATTTTGCCGGATAAGTATGCCTTCAAACCTTCATAAAATATAAGACCGGCCTTTTCTACACGATCTATGAATCCATCCATAGAAGCTTGCAGGTCTTTGCTTCTGGAAAATAATCCGTTCAAAATAACCTCCCTGACATCATCAATAATCTTATGCTATACTCATGTAAAATTTTAAATTGAAGATTTATAATAAGTCAAGCTAATTTTACAGTTAAGTCTGTTAATTGTCCAGTTTCTGCATACAGTAAAATAATGCTGGACAAACCAAATGGAGTCAGCTTTTTGGCACTTAATATTCTTAATTTATCAGGAGTTATAGTGGAGAAAATAGAAGAAAAAGTCGTGAATCCGGAAGAAGTGAAAGAAACTTCCGACCTGCAGATAGAAAAGAAAATTCAAGAAACCTCAGCAGAAAAGGAAGAAATTTCCCCGGAAACTGAACCAGTTTCTGAAGAGATTCCTCTTGAAGTTGAAGTAATTACGGAAAAAGTTTCTCAAGAAACTGAGATTACATCCGAAGAAGTTTCCTTCGAAAATGATGAAGTTGTCGATGAGGATAACTTTGAACATATGCTGGAAGAATCTTTAGCTAATATCAAGAATCTGGAAGTTGGCGATAAGGTTAGGGGCGAGATCATAAATATTACAGATTCTTACATTTTTGTTACAATGGGCGGTAAGCGCGACGTCTATGCCGATAAGGACGACTATCTTGATAAAAAGGGAAAATTATCCTACGAAGTAGGTCAAACACTTACGGGTTATGTAGTTAAATGTTCCGATACAGAAACCCTGATCGCTAAAAGTCTTTATGCGGTAAACCTGAATGTACTACACAGTGCTTATGAAGAAAAGATCCCGGTTCATGGTAAAGTACAATCCATGACTAAGGGTGGTTATATAATAGATATCTCCGGCATCAAAGCATTCTGTCCCATTTCTCAGATCGATGGCAGAATTGTAATAGATCCCAAAAAATATATGAACTCTGAATTTGATTTCAGGATAATAGATTTTAAGAAAAATGGTAAAAATATAGTTGTATCCCGCAGGAAAATATTGGATGAAGAAAAAGAATTACAAAAGAAAGAAACACTTTCTCAACTCAACGTTGGCGATATTATCACGGGGAAAGTAACCCGTCTTACAAGCTTCGGAGCTTTTGTAGATATTGGTGGAGTAGATGGATTGCTTCATATTTCCCAGTTTTCCTGGGGCAGAGTGGAATCTCCATCGGAAATCCTGAATATTGGTGATGAAATAAAAGCAAAGATCATTAAGCTGCATGGTGAGAAAATATCTCTCAGCATGAAAGCATTGCAGGAAAACCCTGTGGAAACAGCTATAAAGGAATTGAATGAAGGTGACATCGTAAGTTGCCGTGTTGTTCGCAATCTTCCTTTTGGTTCTTTTGTAGAAATTAGAGCAGGAGTTGAAGGACTAATTCCCATTTCAGAATTAGCCAGGGGCAGACGTATAAACAATCCTTCCGAAGTAGTAAAAGAAGGTGACCTGCTGGAAGCACAGATTCTCAAGATCGATCCTGAAAAACAAAAGATATCATTATCTCTCAAAGCGCTTCAACCGGATCCCTGGGATAATATCGATGAATTTATCAATGAAAACGATATTATTGCAGGTACTATTGAAAATGTCGCAAGTTTTGGTGCTTTTATTAAGCTCAACGAAGGTATTACCGGTTTACTTCCCAATGTAAAAATGAAAATTGCCGGGATAAAACTGGATAAAGCCAAAATCGGTGAGGAATTTAAAGTACGCGTTGTGAAAATTGATAAAGATGCTCGCAGAATCTCTCTGGAACCTACCAATATGCCTGAATCTGCTGTGGAAGCAAAAGACGACTGGCACAAATATAAAAAGCAAAAATCAAAAAACACACACATAGATGAAGATAGCCCATTTGCAAATTTGTAAATTGGTTGAACTAATTAATTAGTAGAAATTATAAACCGGGCAGGAAAAGATTCTTGCCCGGGTTTTATTTTATTTCAAATTTCCTGCCCAGAGACAGGTCTATAAATTTATCTTTCCACTTTTCGCAAAAGATCTCTGTGGCACGATCTCCCGTGCAATGGGAAGGAGCAATATACTTTACTTCCAGCTTTTGAAGAGAATTGGCGATTTTATTGATTTTATATTTAGTAGTTGCACCCAGATGAAATCCACCGGTTACCAGACAGAACGGTTCATCAGGATACATCTTATGAACTTTCTTAACTATCTTATCGATCCCGGGATGAGAGCAGCCGGTAACGATGACCAGTCCTTCTTTTGTATCCAGAATCAATGCTTGTTCGTATAAGGGTAATAAATGATATGAACCCTTTAGTTCACCGGTAGACCAGACTCCCGGAGCAAGCTGGATAGAACCTTTAACCGCTTCCATATCTGCTGAAGGATATTCCTTTTGAATATCTTTGAAAGCTTTGGCAGGAACATAAATTTTTACATCCTCTTTTGCCACTTCCAGGAATTTATTTAATCCACCGATATGATCCCAGTGATTGTGTGAAATTACAACGATATCTACATCTTTCGGATCGAGTCCGAGAGCATAGATATTATCCATCAGTATTTTGCCATCTCCACCAGTATCGAATAAAATGGTGGTGGAATCTGCTACGATCCAGGCACCGAAACCAAAGCCCGGTGTTAATTCCGAGGATTTGATAACATTATTGAAAACTATCCATATTAAAAGGTATTCAAGCATTAGATTACCTTATTCTCTTTCTCCATCTTCTCATTTAAAGTTTCCACAGCTTTCTTGAAGCCAATAAAGCTGATAACCGAAACAATCCCTGCAAGTATAAGATGTAATGAAACTTTAACTATTTTTTTCATTAGAGCTATCCTAGTGTTTAATGATTAAAATTCTTTACCACTCAAATTTTACGTTCAACTGCCTAACAGCCAGAGTATCATCCACACGTCTCACAGGAGTTGTCATCGGTGCATTGTGTAGCAGTTCGGGATTTTCCTCACACTCTTTTGCAATCTCGATCATTGCATTTATGAATTCATCCAATGTTTCTTTGCTCTCGGTTTCGGTCGGTTCTATCATCATTGCTTCGTGCACAATAAGAGGGAAGTAGATAGTGGGAGCGTGGAATCCTTTATCCAAAATGCGCTTGGCAATATCGATAGTTTTGATGCCATACTTTTCTTTTTGCCAATTCCCGCTGGCTACGAATTCATGCATACAGAATGAATCTTTGAAAGGGATATCATAATAATTTTCTAATTTCTTCTGGATATAATTCGCATTTATCACAGCATTTTCGGCAACCCGTCTCAAGCCTTTCGGACCCAACATTTTAAGATAAATATATGCTCTAACATTCACTGCGAAATTACCGAAGAAAGAATGAACCTTTCCAAATGATGTTTTTTCATGTGTATAATCGAGGAAATATTTATCATCTTTCTTTCCAATCATTGGAACTGGTAGGAATTTGATCAGATCTTCACGAACGCCGATTGGACCTGCACCCGGACCGCCGCCGCCATGAGGAGTAGCGAAAGTTTTATGAAGATTGAAATGCATGATGTCAAACCCATTCTCCCCGGGTTTCACGAGTCCCATAATAGCGTTGAAATTTGCTCCGTCCATATACATCAAGCCGTCCACGCTGTGAATTATTTCTGAAATCGTTTCCACCTGAGATTCAAATAGTCCAAGGGTGTTTGGATTTGTAAGCATAAAACCTGCTGTCTCGTCATTTACATGAGCTTTCAGATCTTCAATGTCGACCAATCCTTTTTCATTGGATTTGATCTCTACCATTTCGTATCCCACCAAAGTTACACTGGCAGGATTTGTGCCGTGAGCGGAATCTGGAAGTATTATCTTCTTCTTGTGGGAATTTCCCTTATGGTCATGATATGCTTTCATGATCTTAAGACCGGTAAATTCACCGTGAGCACCGGCAACGGGTTGTAATGTAACTCCTGCAAATCCGGATATTTCTGCCAGGTCTTTCTGCAATTCAAATAAAATTTCCAAAGCACCCTGAACAGTGTCTTCATCCTGGAGTGGATGAAGGTTATTAAAACCATCGTTGCGAACCAGAGTTTCATTTATTTTGGGATTATATTTCATTGTGCAGGAACCAAGTGGATAAAAACCTTTTTCAATGCAGTGGTTCATATGGCTCAACTCAAGGAAATGACGCATAACATCAAGCTCACTTACATCAGGAAGTTTAATTTCTTCTTTTCTCTGGAATTTTTCAGGAATGCATTTGTTCATAGAGATTTCCACATCATTGGTGGGAAGCGTGTAACCTTTTCTACCTTCTGAATGTTTTTCAAATATTGTTTTAGCCATTATTTCTCCTTTTCCATATAATCCCCTTGATAAGGGGGAACTAAAGGGGGTTGTTTTAATTCTTTCTCCCGAATCTTCATTTGTTTTATCAGATCGAAATAAATCCCATCAAGATTATTCATAACATCATAATTTGAATATCTTATGATTTTTATACCTATTTTATTTAGATTTTCACTTCTTTGTTTATCATAATTTGTTTGCTCATTATGACTTTTACCATCTATTTCAATTCCAAGCAAGAGTTTTGAACAATAAAAGTCTAAAATATAATTCAGAATCGGTTTTTGTCTGAGAAATTTATAGTTCAATAATTCTCTATTCCTTAAAATATTATACCACAAATTTGCTTCAGGAGCATTCATCTCTTTCCTGTTTTTTTGAGAATAACTTTTCAAATTTGTGTTATATGGATTATATTTCAATTCAAAAAACCCCTCTTAATCTCCCCTTCTCAGTGGAGTTTTTAGCGGAAATTAGCGAGAGAATTCCTGCAGAGCATTCACTAATTCATCCAAATCACATTTCCTCTTCTTCTCTGTAACGGCAACCAGCAGCATATTATCATATCCGAATGGTTTCAGATCGATTCCCGGGAAGATATTTTTTTCTTTCAGTTTGAAAATTATTTCTTCTGCCGGAACAGGAGTTTTCACTGCAAATTCTTTGAAGAAAGCTACACCAAAAGCCAGAGAGAAGCCATCGAGTTTGTTTATTTCATCAGCCAGATAATGCGCTTTTGTTGTGCTCTGTACAGCAACTTCTTTCAACCCTTCTTTTCCCATTAAAGACATATAGACCGTTGCTGCCAGATTGCATAAAGCTTCATTAGAACATATATTAGAAGTTGCTTTCGCTCGACGGATGTGTTGTTCTCGAGCCTGCAGAGTCAGGCAATAAGCTTTTTTGCCATCAGCATCCAGAGTTGCTCCCACGATTCTGCCGGGCATACTTCTCCCGAGGGTGATATTCGAAGCCAGAAAACCGAAAAGAGGACCACCAAAATTCTGAGCGTTGCCCAGTGCCTGTCCTTCACCCATAACAATATCAGCTTTATATTCTGCAGGAGAGTTCATAACAGCCAGAGATATAGGATCAACAGCAACAATTAAAAGGGCTTTCTTAGAAGAATGAGTTATTTCTTCGATAGAAAAAGCATCTTCGATGTTACCGAAGAAATTTGGTGTTTGCAACAGTACACAACCGGTGTTGTCATCCACAGCTTTTTTTAATGCATCGAGATCAACCAGCCCATTTCTGGCAGGAACAACTACAAGTTCTATTCCCACGCCTTCCGTATAAGATTTTATTACTTCCAGGTAATTTGGATTAAGCGTTCCGGCGATAATAGCTTTAAAATTCTTTGTTTTTCGGGTTGCCATTAGAATTGCTTCAGCTGCTGCGGAAGCACCATCATACATGCCGGCGTTGGAAATCTCCATTCCGGTTAGTTCGCAGATCATCGTCTGATATTCGTAGATGTATTGCAAAGTTCCCTGGCTTACTTCTGCCTGGTAAGGAGTGTATGCAGAATGAAATTCAGGTCGCAAAATAATGTGGTCGACTGCTGCTGGAATAAAATGATCATAAATTCCACCACCCAGAAATGAATTTGCGTGGTCAGTAGAAATATTATTTGCTGCCAATTCAGATATCTTACGTGTAATTTCCAGTTCGGAATACGGCTCATCTAAACAGCAGTCTTCTTTCAGAAGGAATTTTTTGGGGATATTAGCCAGCAAATCTTCAAATTTTCCCACACCGATTGCGGTCAGCATCTCTTTTCTTTCTTTATCTGTATTGGAAATAAAGGGCATACTCAAGCTCCTTTTTTTATTTTTTTTTTCATACAAGATTTTTTTCGGTAAGTTTCTGTCAAATGAAAAGGTTTGCTACAGCAGAATATAAAAGAGGTTCGATTTGCATCGAACCTCTTACTTTGAAAACTCCGATTAAAATTATATCCAGGTGCCGTTTGCGATTATATTACCTGCTTCATCGTATTCCCACCATTCACCGGTTCCTAAAGCAGTCCATTCGATCCTGAAGTTTCGCCAATAACCGGCAGTGCCATATTCATGGTATTCAAGGAAACCAGAACCATCGGGATTAACATCGATGAGTATCTTTCCTTCGTTATTAAATTCAAGCATGAAATGAAATACATCATTTGCATCCCAACTCCATTGCCAGAAACAACTATATCCTGTTAAATCAGGATCATATAATGTCATACTTCCGCTATTTCCGTCAATAGTTTGTTCTGCTTCTATGAATAGGAAATTGTCGTAGGTCACATTTCCCTGGGTACCATCAAAGTAAATTTCCCAGTAATAATGAGTTGATGTTTCTGTGATTTCAAGTGTAATAGTTAAGTAGCCATCGCTCCAGGTGTAGGTCCATTCTCCATCTCTATTCACAGAGCAGAGAGCTCTGGCTGGTGGTGCAAAAAGACCTCCATAAGCGCTGAAACTATTTGCTAACGCCACATAAGTTACAGCCATTTGTGCGTGAGGATCTGCAGATTGTGCCATATGTTCGGGAATTTCTACCGGATCAACACTCCATTCGGGACCGTCAAATTGATTGTCATCGTTTGTCTTCTTGTCCTCCGAACAGGCAGCGATAAATAAAACAACTGTAAAAACTAAAAATAAAAGAAATAATTTTTTTAGTTTCATAAAACCTCCTTTTTTATAAAAAAAATCTATAACTACAATTGGAAATAATAAATATAATGTCAATTAGAAAAAGTCTTAACTATGAGAAACTGATGTTATTATAAAAAATAATGAAATAAATAGTATTAAATAAAAGTATTTAATCAAACAGATTCAATCCGGAAATCAAGGATAATATGCCCATTAATATCAAAAGTATAAGTGTTAATTTCCTGAAATGATCTTCCTTAATTTTATGTGAAAGCAAGTTACCTGCTATCACTCCAGCCAGAAGCCCCGGGAAGAAAACAGCAGAAAAGGAAAGGACTTCTTTAGTGAAAAGCCCGTTTAAAAAGTACACCGGTATAGTGAATATATTCAGTAGAAAAAAGTAAACTGCCAGATTACCGCGGAATGCATGTTTTTCAACGCCTTTGTTTGCCATAAACAAAATGATCGGAGGTCCGCTGATAGATATACTTCCTCCTAAAAGACCGCTGATCAGTCCGATCGGGATCATAGCCAGTTTTTCATGTTTGAATTGCTTCTTAAATCCCAGCAGCAAGAGCAGTCCAAATAGAAAGATAAAGCTTCCAATAAAGATCTTAAGAGTATTCTCGTTTAAAATTACCAGCAGATGAGCGCCCAATGGCATAGCAATAATTGCAAAAACCAATAGTATCCAGATCTTCCTTAAGTTTATTTCCTTCCAGGTTGAAAAAAGTACAACAATATTAATGATCATAGAAAACAAAATAAGTACTGGAACAGCCGTTATAGGAGAAATAAAAAGCGTAATTAACGGAATCGCCAGAATGGAAAAACCGAACCCGGAAAGTCCCTGCAACATGGCAGACGCAAAGAAAATGATGCTCCCTATCAAAACTAATTCCATTTCCATATTCAGAGTTCTCCAAAATTAATTGCTTCGAACTTTGAAAATCATTGATCTTTGTCAAAGTATATTATAGTAAACGTGTATTATGACCTTTTCTTGACACAATAGACAATAACTGAAAAATGCCAATAATGAAATATAATATATTGAAAATAAAAGCTGCAGTTCCTGTGGTTGTATTTATACTGCTTGGCGTTGTTTTCTTGTGGGGGCAGGAAGGCGCAGCCAAACCGGTTTCCGATCCTGTTGACAGCTTACGGATAGATTCACTTGAAATTGAACAGGTAGCTATCGATACTGTGGAAATAGATTCGGTTTTCTATTTTGCAGACAGTATTTTCTATGACGTGAAAAATGAAACAATTGATCTGGTTGGGAAAGCTAAGATCACCTATCATAATTCAAATATTATTTCGGATACAATTACGATCAACCTGGCTAAAGAGCAGGCTTATGCAAAGGGAAAATCTTACCTGCGGGATGGCACTCAGAATATGCTGGGAAAAGACATCTACTTCGATCTCGATTCGCAGTGGGGACTGATTAAAAACGGGATCAGCGAATTCGATAAAGGATTTTACTACGGCGAAGAAATACGTAAAGTAGATAAACGAACATTTGATGTGGATAATGGACTTTTCACAACCTGCGATGCCCTACACCCGCATTTTTACATTTATGCAAATAAACTGCGCGTTTACCAGAATGATAAAATAGTAGCCAAACCTATTGTGTTTTATGTTAATAATTTTCCAGTGATGGCTCTTCCTTTTGGCACTTTCACCATCAAAAGGGGCAGGCAGACCGGCATTCTTGTGCCTTCCCCCGGCTGGAATAAAGTTAAAGGAAAATACCTGGAAAATATAGCTTTTTATTATGCTTATAAGAATTTTACCGACGCAACCTTCTATTTAGATTATTTTGAGAAAACCGGCTGGGAAACAGGGTTCAGTTCCAGATACATTAAACGATATATTTTTAATGGGACATTGAATGCTGTTTTACAAAAAAGGATAGAAGGACCTAAACAATCCAGTTACGAATGGGAGATCAAAAGCAGACACCATCACGATTTCGGCAATAAGACCACTTTTGATGAGAATATAATTTTTGTCAGTAGTAAACGTGTGTGGGAAGGAAGTGATATCCTGGATGAAAGACTGACGGAAAAGATCACTTCCTCGCTTGCCTATAAGAGACCATTATTGAACAGTACTTTAAAAATGACAGCGACCTACATCGATGACTTTGAAAACAATAGAAAAGATATTACATTACCATACGTCTCTTATGTGCTTCCTTCCAAACCGGTATATGAGCTTTTTGTGAGTGAAGATGATGAAATGCCGGAAGACGCCTGGTGGCAGGATTTTTCGTATTCCTATGGTTTTAAAGCAAGTCATGTGGGTGATATCAATGATTCAACAGCTACGTTCTGGGATGTGCTCTACGACGATACTATAGGACCGGATTCAACCTATGCAACAGGAAATCAGCATAATGCCGGAATCAAACATTCTGCTGGTTTGAGTTATTCCTATAAATTTAAGGGTTGGCTGAATCTTTCCCAGTCTATTTCCGGAAATGAAGTCTGGTTCGATCGTGATAGGGAAGGTGCAAAGTTAGTGCGAGGGGCAGATTACAATACAAGATCTTCTCTCTCGTTCAACCTGTATGGGATCAGGAACATGCCTGCATTCTATCTATCTGCTGTCAGACATATCATCACTCCCAGCGTTAGTTTTACTTACAAACCTGATTTTTCCAGGAATGACAGATTCTACGATTTTGGGGGGATTGGCGTAGGCTCAGGAGTAAAACAAAGAATGATCAGTCTTTCGCTGAGCAATACATGGCAATTAAAACTGAAACAAACTGCGATTACCAGGGAACGGAAGATAAATGATTTCTTCAAAATAGGCTCCTCTATCAGTTATGATTTTGAGAAAGATGGAAAAGGATTCTCCGAAACTATCGGTCACAGCATAAATCTGAATCCGAATAAATTTGCATGGAGCATTATCGATCTTTCAACAAAACCTTCCGGCTCGATCACCCAGGAAACTTATGGGTTAAAATTCAAAGGATGGGACCCTGATAAATGGGATTGGGCAGTATCGAACTGGACTTTTAGAGTTACTACGAAACTGAATTTCTCAGGTGATGCAAATTATATAGATTATTTTCCTACTCCCCAAAATGAATTTGTTACAGGTGAATTTTTTCAGAGTGATACACTGTCTGTAGAAGAGGATAGAATGATAACTACATTGGAAGAATTAGATGAATTATACCGGGAAAAAAAGAACTGGTCATTCAATTTTTCTCATACTTATAAAACCAATAAAGCCTCTTACGAAATTAATAATTATACCAGCGATCTTCGTATGTCGGTTTCTGCCAAACTTACCCGGAACTGGTCGGTCAATTATGATAATTATATAGACCTGAAAGATGATGAATTGGTCTCACACAACTTCACTATCACGCGTGATCTTCATTGCTGGAAAGTCTATTTTAAATACACCAGACAGGGAGATTACTGGAGCTACCGGTTCCAATTATTTAATATCAAACTTCCGGAGGATCTTAAATTTAGAACTTCGGATCATAGTTAGACTTGTTTACAAGTTCAACTTGTAAACGAGATAGAAGATAAGTGGATGAAATTATGGATTTGAAAAAAGCTGTGTTTCTCGATCGTGACGGCACAATAAATTGGGACGAAAACGGATATATCAACAATCCCGATGATTTTCATCTTTATCCGTATGCAGGAAAAGCAATAGCAGAACTTAACAAAATGGATTTCCTAATTTTTGTGGTAACCAATCAATCCGGTGTTGCCCGTGATATATATAAGATACAAGATATTGAAGCAATACACAACAAAATGAATTCCTGCCTGAAAGAATTTGGAGCACATATCGATGAAATATTCTTCTCACCCTATCATAAACATGGGAAAATCGAGCCATACAACGTAGATCATGAAGACCGCAAACCCGGGTTGGGAATGTTCAAAAAAGCATTGAAGAAATATAATTTCATTATTAAGAATTCCTTTATGATCGGGGATAGGTACGCAGATATTGCCTTTGGTAAAAAAGCGGGTCTTACAACGATACTTGTCCTTACAGGAAATGGGGAAAAGGAATTTTTCCAAAAAAGAAATGATAGGGAATATAAGCCCGATTTTGTTGTTAAGAATTTAATGTCAGCAGCGAAATTAATGCAATGGATGAAAGATAAATGAAAAAAAAC